>CALCNZ010000431.1 GCA_937897625.1 uncultured Flavobacteriales bacterium | reverse complement strand
GATCCGAAATACTACGAAAGTGTTATCGACTGCTTCATTGACCTTCATAAAAAAGGAAAGATCTATCGCGGCGAACGCATGATCAATTGGGATCCTGCTGCACTTACTGCCCTCTCAGACGAAGAAGTAATTTACAAGGAAGTACAATCGAAATTGTATTTCTTAAAATATCAAATTGAAGGAACCAACGAGTTTCTAACGGTTGCTACAACACGTCCGGAAACCATTCTCGGTGACACCGCCGTGTGCGTGAATCCGAAAGACGAGCGCTATGCTCATCTTCACGGTAAGCGTGTAATTGTTCCGCTTGTGAACCGCTCTGTTCCTGTGATTGCCGATGAATATGTTGAAATTGAATTCGGAACAGGATGTTTGAAAGTGACACCTGCACACGATCAAAATGACTTTATGTTGGGTGAAAAATACCAATTGGAAGTGATTAACATGATGAATGCCGACGGAACCATTTCCGAAGCAGGAGGCATGTATATTGGACAGGATCGCTTTGCGGTTCGCGAACAAATTGCAAAAGATTTAGATGCTGCCGGATTGCTAGCCAAGACCGAAGAGCACTTGAATAAAGTTGGCTATTCAGAACGCACCGATGTGGTTATTGAACCGCGCCTTTCATTGCAATGGTTCGTAGACATGAAAGACCTCAGCAAGCCTGCTTTGGAGAACGTCATGAACGACACCATTCGTTTCTTCCCTCCGAAATTCAAGAACTCTTATCGCAACTGGATGGAGAACATCAAAGACTGGTGTATCTCTCGTCAATTGTGGTGGGGACATCGCATTCCTGCGTTCTACGCGCCTGATGGAAGTTTTGAAGTAGCGAAGAATATTGAAGACGCTGTGGCTCAGTTTCAAATTAAAGGTGCGTCGTGGAGTGCTGCAGATTTGAAACAAGACGACGACGTGTTGGACACTTGGTTCAGCTCATGGTTGTGGCCCATTAGTGTGTTCGACGGATTCTATTCGAAAGAAGAATTAGACTACTACTACCCTACTGCCGATTTAGTAACTGCTCCAGAGATTATGTTCTTCTGGGTAGCAAGAATGATTGTAGCAGGATATGAATACGTTGGAAATTTCCCGTTCAAAAACGTATACTACACCGGTATCGTTCGCGATAAGCAAGGAAGAAAAATGAGTAAATCCTTGGGGAATTCTCCTGATCCGATTGAACTCATGGAACAGTTCGGAGCAGACGGCGTTCGCGTGGGAATGTTGCTTTCTTCTCCAGCCGGAAACGATCTTCCATTTGACGAATCGTTGTGTGAGCAAGGAAGAAACTTCGCGAATAAAATTTGGAATGCCTTCCGTTTGGTGAAGAGCTGGGAAGAAAAGATTGACACCTCATTGGAGCAACCTGAATCTTCTGCTATAGCGGTGAAGTGGATGAACAATCGCTTCGAGCAAGTGCTTGCCGAAATGGAAGACGGATACGATAAGTTCCGAATTAGCGAGGTGCTGATGCAGACGTACAAATTAATTTGGGACGACTTCTGCGCTTGGTATTTGGAAATGGCGAAGCCATCTTATGGAAAAGGAATCGATGCGAAAACCTACAGCGACACGCTTGATATTTTCAAAAATTCATTGAAAGTGTTGCA
>CALCNZ010000430.1 GCA_937897625.1 uncultured Flavobacteriales bacterium | reverse complement strand
ATCTCCGATTTGAATTTAAAGAAGGTTCGTGCAATGCTGTTGCAGTTGTGCAAAATGCGAACACCTCCAGTGAAGGTGATGTTCGGATTACTCGCATGCAATTCGAATTTTCCGTAGTATTCGAATGCCGGAGATAAAAAGAATTGATCAGTTTCTTTGATGTCTCCGAATGCTACAGTTTGATAGGTAGAGTCTAAGCGGAATGTGTTGATGTGAATTTTCTGCTCTTTCTTGTTTTCATCTTTGTAAATAATATCTCCGTTTCCTTCGTATTTTTTTCTTCCTTCAATCTTTAAGCTGGCATTAAAAATTTTGTGGTGTTGGGTAACGAAGTTGCTAATGACTTGCGCGCGCTCCAGCTGGCGCATGTTCGCCCATTTATCAATAACCACGTAATTGCTGTCGGGCTGAACTTTAGAATCGGCAACGATGATGTATTCAATTTTCTTGCAAGTAAGTCTGTTGTTCTTCACGTCGTATTTAGCATACGGAGAAAGGAAGTTCAAGCTGTCTTGGTTAGGATCAATGGAGTAGAAGTTGCTCCGTTTCTTTTCGGCATCGGTGTCAATAACCAAGTCGTTGTTTGCTTTTCGCGAAGACGAAAGTTCCATTTCAGATTTGTCCATGAACCAAGTGAATTGGTCCATGAAGCAGACGTACAAATTCGTGGGGAATTCAATTTTTGTTTCTCCGCTGTTACTTTTGAATTGTCCCTTGCGCGCATCGAAGTCTACATCTGCACTTACGTTATCGGTCTTGAATGCTAAGCCAACATCGCCCGGATTCGATTTCAATTCGAAGGCCGAGGTGTCGGCCAACATCTTTCTGTTGCGCAATTTGAAATGTTTGGAAGAAAGTTTTGCACCAACGAAATCTGATGAACCATTGCCCGACATGCCCGTTGGCTCTAGTCGCATCGTTCCTTTGAACTTCGCTTCTTTGTTGAAGCACTCGAGCAGATCGTCGTTCGTAGTAACCTCTAACTTGTCTTTTTTCGGGAAGTATTGCAAATCCATTTTGCTCGCTTGCGCATCGGGCACATTCGCTTTCTTATCACTTTTATTGGTGAAGGATGAGGCCAATCCGAATACTTCTTCCGGCACATACGTGAATGCGTTTGAAAGGGAAGTAGAGGTGAGGTAATCTAATTTTCCTTTTCCTTTCAGTCCAGAAAAATTCAAGGTTAAATCTCCTGTAACCGTTGCTTTTCCGCCGTAGGCCTGGAATCCAGCGTCGGTGGTGTTAATCTGAAATCCTAAGCTGTTGTCTTCCATTAACACCAGAGGCTCTTTGATATCAGGAAAAATTCCACCACTCACTAAGGTCCCTTGGAACTTCAAATTCTTTTTGTTGAAGTTGTCAAGCGAATCAATTTGAAACGGTTCCACTTCATAATAAAAACCGTCGCGTTTGTACTTTCCTTTCTGAATGGAATACGAATCGTAAAACACATTCGAAGTTTTGTTACAGGTTAAGATGGGGTATTGCGGATAGTCTTTAGAATGGTAGCCACTTTTGTTTGTGGGATGGTCAATTTCAGATCGGAAGAGCGT
>CALCNZ010000429.1 GCA_937897625.1 uncultured Flavobacteriales bacterium | reverse complement strand
GTTACATGGCCCACCAATAATAATGGATTGAATGTTTGTGGAAGGGGTAAAGGGAATTGTTATGGTTTGCCAAGTTCCATCGGCCGAATAAGAAATGTGCCCGAGTTCTGTCCATTCGGGAAGTGAAGTGGGGCAGTCGGTAGAATTTGGAAGAATGGGCCATGTAGGACAATTGGGGCTTCCGAATATGGTAATGTCGACAGGCCCGTAGAATGCGCCTGCCGATAATTCAAGAAAGGTATTGATGGACGTGCCAGCGATATCCATTTGAATGGAGTATTGCGTTCCAGCAAGCATTGGGGCAAGCACACAGACTCCAATGTATTCGTTATATACGGCTGAGTCGGCAGGATTCGCAATTCCAGGGTGTTTGTTAATGATGAATCCTCCAATTCCTGAACCGCCCTGCGGAAGTGGCATAGGAATGAATGGACTCCAAAAACCGCCGGATGCATTGTAGAAATAATCGGGTGTAGCCATGGTAGGTTGTTCCCAACCGTTGGCGCAATTGAGGTTTGAATAGAACGTTGGGAGACAACTGTGTTGTTCAAACGTAGGATTCGGAATTATGTAAAGTACAGTTGAAAGCGAAGAGCAAGAGCAATTTATGCTGTCATTCAAATCAATTAATCCATCATTGTCGTCGTCTATTCCGTTGGTGCAAATTTCTTGAGCCGAAGATTGAATGACGAATGCTATTATTAGAAAAACAAATGCACCTAAAGACTTTGAAGGTTTGGTTAATTGCATTTTTTTTCTTGATGTGAAAAATGATGAGATCAAAAATTAATTCCAATAAAGGTAATTTAATTTTAAACTGTTAGAATAAATTAACGCACTAAATAGATGGGATAATTTCAATTCAAAGGCACTTATCCATTCACTTCCTTTCCATTCACATCAATGAAAATCCACTTTCCACTGGCTTCCTTCTGAACGTTGGCCTTTCCGCCTGTGAAGGCTTTCACATCGTAATAAATGCAAGGAATGACTTCGTTGCCGGCTTCATCTACGAATCCTTTTTTTCTTCCTTCGGGGAAGTTGATGCTCACAATCATTCGTCCGTCGGAGAAGGAGCCGTTGATGCCGTCGTATTTGCAGGGCAGAACAATTTTCCCTTCGGTGTTCACTCTTCCAGACTTTCCATTTTTCTTCACATTAGCCACGCCGCGATTGAAGTCTCCGGTTTGCTCGTATTCGAGCGGAGTGGTAATTTTTCCTTCAAGATTTAAATGTCCCCAGAGGTTGTCTTTTTTTACATTGACAAATCCTTGATTGAAATTTCCCGCCCAATCGTATTCGAATGGAATTATGGTTACTCCTTTTTCATTGATGAATCCGTGCTTACCGTTTAAAATGGCATGCGCCAATCCTTCGCGAAAGTAGGCGAGGCTTTCGAATTGAAACGGAATGAGGACAGTCCCTGTATTGGTTATAGCACCGAATTTTCCATTGAGTTTCGTAATGGCTAATTCGCCGCTGAAACGAATTTCAGCTTCGTAGATGATGGGTAATACAACCTCTCCGGCTTTGTTAATGATTCCCCATTTGCCGTCTTTTTGAACGGTAGTGGTTTCAATTCCGAAGTCGCTTATTCTTTCGTAGATGATAGGAATAACAATCTTTCCTTCCTTGTTGATGCACCCCATTTTTCCGTCTTTGTAAATGGTGGCTAATCCGCTTGAATAGTTTCCAATGCCACCGTATTCCAGGGGAAGGACTTTTTTTCCTTTCTTATCGAAGCATCCGTATTTCTGATCTATTCCCACAACCAGCAAATCGGAGAATCGCATGCTGCGGTAGAACCAATCGTCTGCATCGGTATAGATAACAGGAAGCACTTCGTTTCCTTGTTCGTCAATATATCCGTAATGGGTAGGGTAGTCCCCGAAAATTTCTACGCGCGCCACGCCGTCGAGGAATGGTTCAATTTCGTCATACTTCATTGGCACGATCAATTTCCCAGTGGTATCAATTATTCCGCGTTTGTCGTTGGTTCGGAAAGTAGCGAACGCACCCCGGAAATCTCCAATATTGTATACATCGCTAACCGCCTCGAATTTCTTCGTTTTTGAATTGTATTTCCCTTCGATTTTGGTTTGGGCTGAAGCAGAAATCGTTAAAGTGAGTGCTGTCGCGAAAACAAAAACAAATTGGGAGTATTGGAGTGAGGTGGGTGTTTTCATGGGGTAGGACGAAGTTACGAATGCTTCGCGAATCTCAATGAGGAATCTCTTCGAGGAATGCCGTTACTACAAGCCGCTGCTGTTGGGTGATGGTGTTTTTTTAGATCGGAAGAGCACACGTCTGAACTCCAGTCACCGATGTTTATCTCGTA
>CALCNZ010000428.1 GCA_937897625.1 uncultured Flavobacteriales bacterium | reverse complement strand
ACACTTCATCGCCCGGAATAGGGTTGCAGCATGGCGCTAAACTGAAGTCAACTTTTTGTTTGTCGTCTCCAATTAAAACCGTGTCTCCGGTTGAAGGTGCTGTTGTAACAAGTTGAGTGGTCTCGTCATGTTTTTCAATTAGCGTGTGTCTTTCAAAGCGAATGCGATCACCTTCAACGGTGTGTGGCTTCAACTTCTTCAACTCAATTCTTCCCTTTGCAATTTTGTAGTAGAAGTCTACCGCAGAAACGCATTGGTAAGCGCGAACAAACTCATCAATGTTTTTACTCTCCCATGTAATTTTAAGCGAATTGAATTTTCGCTTCAGCATTTCTTTTCCTTCTTCAGAGATTTGTTTTTTCTCTTCCTTCAAGGCTGTTTTAATCTTCTGACGTGCCGAAGCGGTGATCACAATTTTCAACCAGTCTTCTTTCGGACGTTGTTTCTTCGAAGTTAAAATTTCAACCTGGTCACCACTGCTGAGTTTATAACTGAGTGGTTCTAATTTGTGATTCACTTTTGCTCCAATGCATTGGTAGCCAATTTGAGAATGTATGAGGAATGCGAAATCCAAAGTCGTTGAACCGACAGGCAGCGTTTTCAAATCGCCACTTGGCGTGAAGACATAAATTTCTTCGCTGAACAACGAGAGTTTGAAATTGTCAATGAACTCGATGGCGTTATCACTTGGCGCCTCCAAGACTTCACGAATTTGTCCGAGCCATTTGTCGAGTTTGCTTTCCGGACTTTCAATGGCGTCTTTGTATTTCCAATGTGCCGCATATCCCTTTTCAGCAAGGTCGTCCATGCGTTCACTTCGTATCTGAACCTCTACCCACTTTCCAGTTGGAGACATGACCGTGGTGTGTAACGATTCGTAGCCGCTACTTTTTGGAATACTAATCCAATCGCGCAAGCGTTCAGGGCTTGGCTGATAGAAATCGGTTACCACGGAATACACGCGCCAGCAATCTGTCTTCTCTAATTCAGGTGGCGTTTTTAAAATAATTCGAATCGCGAATAAATCGTAGATCTCTTCGAACGGAACTCCTTTCGTGTGAATCTTGTTGTATATACTGAAGATGCTTTTCGTTCGGCTTTTGACCTCGTAAATCAATCCCTGCTCGTCGAGTGCTCTGCGAATGGGTAGTGTAAATTGATTAATGAATCGTGTACGAACGGCTTGTGTCTTTTGAAGTTTGGTAACGATCTCGTCGTAGGCTTCTGGATCGGTGAACTTCAAGCTTAAATCTTCGAGTTCTGTCTTGATGTTGTACAAACCCAATCGATGCGCAAGTGGCGCATACATGAACAACGTTTCACTCGCAATTTTCAATTGCTTGTCGCGGCGCATGTGGTCGAGCGTGCGCATGTTGTGCAGACGATCGGCAAGTTTGATGAGGATCACGCGCACGTCGTCTGACAGCGTCAGAAGCATCTTGCGAAAGTTCTCGGCCTGATCGCTCGAACTCAGGTCAGCAACGCCGGAAATCTTTGTCAGGCCGTCGATAATTACGCGTTCTTTTTTTCCGAACTGGCGTTGAATATCGTCTAGCGTTATTTCAGTGTCTTCGACAGTGTCATGCAGCAGCGCGCAAACGATGCTCATGGTATCGAGGCCCAATTCTTCTGCTGCAATTTTTGCGACGGCAATGGGGTGGTAGATGTAGGGCTCTCCGCTCTTGCGTCGCATGTCTTTGTGGGCATCTACGGAAAGCTCGAAGGCTTTCCTTATCCGCGCACGATCGGCACGGGTTTTCGAGCGGTAACAAACGCGCAAGAGTGCGCGGTATCTACGAAGTATCTCGCGATTCTCTTCTTCTAAATCAATTTCAATGTTCGACATAACAACACAAATTAAAGGCTATTCTATCAACATAAAATTGTGAAACTTATTACCTATTAACAATGCGTGTTTTGAAAGACTGCTCTATCTTCCCCTCGTGAAAAAAATCATTGCTATACTCTCGCTTTTTATCGCAGGGAATGTTGTCTTTTCACAAGACACGTTACTCCGTCCTTTGGCCGACCCTATTCCTAATTCAGCAAATTTTTCAAAATTCAATTTTGAATTGGCTGCTGGACTCGACCGTTCTCGCGAGATTTCGAATTTGGGCTATTCAGCAACCGTAAACTACACGAACATCTTAAAAAAAGGGAACAACAGGCTGTATGTAAATTTAACGGGTGCTGTCTTTCACTTTCCTGAATTCAATAAAAGATATTTAGATTCCTTGGGAACACTTCCAAACTTTGGAAGAGTGCTAACGCCAGACTCCGGAGCCACGGCATTTGCTGCGATTCCTGAAATTGAATATTCGAGAAAACTGAACAACCATTTTACATGGTCTGTTGGAAATTCAAGGCAAAATTTGGGTTACGGATATCGCTCACTCGTTCTTTCAAGCAGCTCAAGCGCACTTCCTTTTATGAAATTGGAAACGAAGATTGGCAAGAAAATAACCTTCACGAACTTGTGGTCGCGAACACACAGCCTTCAGCGTATGGGAGATCATTTCGATTTAAATCCGAAGTATTTGGCTGTACATACACTCGAGTGGAAGATCAATAAAAAATGGTCGGTTTCCGCGCATGAAATGGTGGTTTGGCAGGCAAGAGATTCTGCCAGTCACCGCGAATTAGATCTTCATTATTTAAATCCCTTTTTGTTCTATCGCCCCGTTGAGTTTTCGCAAGGTTCTGCCGACAACGTATTGCTTGGCGGATCATGGAAATACACGCACAGCCAAGAATTTGAAATATATGGTCAAGTGCTTCTCGATGAATTTTTAATGAAGGAAATCCGAAACAGAAACGGTTGGTGGGGAAATAAATTCGGAATGCAATTGGGCATGTCCGTTGCCCCTAAGAAAATTCCTGGATTGAACTTCCAAACCGAATGGTCATTCGTTCGTCCGTTCACCTACACGCATGGTAGTGATATTCAAGCTTGGGAACACATGGGCCAACCGTTGGCGCATCCACTCGGAGCCAATTTCTACGAATGGTACACTTCTGTAAAATATTCCCGTCAAAAATGGAATTACACCGCAAGCATTGTCTGGGGCGCATTCGGAAGAGATGCCCAGCACAACGTTGGAGGAAATATTTTCCAATCCTATGTAAACCCTTGGAGTGTTTACGGAAATAACATTCTCCAGGGCAATAGAAGCACGTTGTTTGTTGTCAATGCCGAAGCCGCTTATCAAGTAACTCCTGCTCTTCAGGTATTTGGATTTGCTCGCTATCGCTCGGAAGATAGACGAGTAGACGCCTTTAAAGAGGCTTGGCTTATGGTTGGAATTCGTAAAGGGCTGCGTTCGGTTAGACGTTGGGATTATTAATGATTGAAGGACAATAAAGCAGTACTTTTGCAAAAAAAATCAGATAAGCGGAAATGGAAGTTTCGGTTGAAGAGAAATCAGGTGTTATGGTGAAAATCAAAGCTGCTTTGGATTTATTCAAGCTGCGCCTGTCTTTCTTGGTGGTTGTGTCTTGCGTTCTTTCCTACGAAATGGGCGCAAAGGAATGGGACTACACTACCATTGGTTGGCTTATTCTCGCTGGTTTTTTATTGACAGGTGGAAGTAACGGTGCCAATCAAATTCTCGAACGTCAATGGGATGCGCTTATGCACCGCACAAAGACCCGTCCGCTTCCAACCAACAGAATTTCCCCAATTGGCGCATGGTTCGTTTCCATTGCCGCAGCCGGATCTGGAATTTTCATTCTGTTCTATTACATAAATTTCGCTTCCGGAATTCTCGGTTTTTCAGCATTCTTATCTTATGCTTTCATCTACACTCCATTGAAACGCGTAACGCCGTGGGCTGTATTCATAGGAGCA
>CALCNZ010000427.1 GCA_937897625.1 uncultured Flavobacteriales bacterium | reverse complement strand
CGAAGACACTCTTTCCCTACACGACGCTCTTCCGATCTGATCCAACACTTCGCGAATTTCTTTCACACCGCTATTGATTGCGCTTAAGGAAAAGAATGGACGTTGCTGTGTTTGTGCAATGATGTTCGCAAGCGTGGTCTTCCCGACTCCAGGAGGTCCCCAGAAAATCATGCTCGGTATATGTCCGCTTTCAATAATGCTTCGAAGCACAGCGCCCTTGCCAATCAAATGCGATTGTCCTACATATTCATCGAATGTTTTCGGACGCATTCTTTCCGCTAGTGGCGTACTCATAGCAAGTCGGGTCTTCTTGTTTTTGTTTTCTCGAAAGCTTGCTGCATGCGCCAGTCTTCAATGGCTTTGAAATTTCCAGAAGTCAAAACCTCTGGAACCTTCCAACCGTTATACTCTGCAGGCCTTGTGTAAACAGGAGGCGCTAATAAATTGTCTTGAAATGAATCGGTCAACGCACTCGTCTCGTCGTTCATCACACCTGGAATCAAACGAACAATCGCATCTACTAAAACAGCAGCGGCTAATTCTCCTCCACTTAAAACATAATCACCGATAGAAATTTCACGCGTCACATAATGATCACGCAAGCGCTGATCAATGCCTTTGTAGTGTCCGCAAATCATGAGCAAATTCTTTCCCAACGAAAAGGTGTTGCACATGCTTTGATTCAATCGGTCTCCATCTGGAGTCAAATAAATAATCTCATCGTATTCGCGCTCGGCCTTCAACTTATCTATGCAATCTGCAATGGGTTGAATAAGCATGACCATTCCTGCACCACCACCAAATTGATAGTCGTCTACGCTTTTGTGTTTATCGGTTGAATAATCGCGAATGTTGTGAATGTGAATTTCGCACAGCCCATTTTTCTGCGCGCGATTCAAAATAGAATCTGCGAAAGGCCCGTCCAGCAAGCGAGGTAGAATGGTTAGAATGTCTATTCGCATGCTATAGTTTTTTAATGACAAATTCTGTTCTTCTGTTTTTTGCTCTTCCCGACTCGGTATCGTTTGAAGCCACTGGCTTCGATTTCCCGAATCCCTTTGCGGAAAGCTGTTCGACCTTCACTCCCTTCGAAACTAAAAAGTCTTTGACTTGATTCGCTCTTCCCAACGAAAGTGCTTCGTTCGATTTATCATCGCCAATGTTATCGGTGTGTCCGCGTATTTCAATGATCCACGTCGGGTGTTCCTTCAAATAATCTGCGAATTGGATTAATATTAATTTCGACTCTTCGTTAATGGATGTTGAGCTGGTTGAATAATAAATATCGTTGATCACGAAAGGTTTGTTCTCTGCAACAACAGACGTTTCCAAATTCAATTTCAAGATTGCAGCTGGGTCGTTGTTTTCCTTTTTCGAAATCACATGCGCATTGAAAGCAATGTTCTCCCCTTCCACTTTCAACACGACATCTTCTTTTTTATTTGTGCGAACAATGGCGGCATACGAACCATCGTCGTTGTTCACCTTCACTTGCTCTTCGCTTCCCGACTGAGCGTATTGAATAGTCACAGAAGCATTCTGCGCTGGTGTTCCATCGTCGCCTTTCACTTCACCCTTGATAATGGCTACGCGCTCGGGCTTTGCTTTTTCGGGCATGTTGAATTGAAAAATATCATAGCTCTTTTCACCCAAATATCTATCGGCTCCGAAGTACGCTAACTCTCCATCGCTACTTACAATAATTCCAATCTGATCATTCTCATCGTTAATCGGCGCACCAATATTTTCGACTTCGCTGAACGTTCCGTCGTCGTTCATTTTCGCGTAGAAAAAATCCATTCCACCAACACCCAACAGTCCATCACTTGAAAAGTAAATCGTATGACTGTCGCTGTGAATGAAGGGCGCCTTCTCTTGTCCTTTGGTATTTATTGTTGCTGGAAGCGGAACACATTTCCCCCAAGTGCCGTCAGCTTGTTTTCGAGACATGAATAAATCGTGACTGAAATTTCCCGAGTTATCCTTCATGCATTCAGGACGCACCGCAGCGAAAATTAATATTTGTCCATCGCCACTCAACGAAGGCTGCGCTTCCCAACCGTCTGGCGTGTTCACGCCATCTCCCAAGCTTACCCAATCGCTCCACACATAGCCAATGGTTCCATCGTCTTTCGTCACACGCTCGAATCGCGTGGAGAACAAATCAATGTTGTTGGCATTCTTTGCATTCGGATTAGACTTCGCAATAATGAGTTCTTTGTTGTCGATGGAAAGCGTGGCGCCACCGTATGAGCCGCCCTTATTGAAAGGCGGAGGAAGCGCAACTCCATTGTCGAATTGCGCATTAATGTCAGCGCGTTTGCTCCAAGTAAATTCTTCTACTTCTTTACTGGTGAAATCTCCCTTCGCTTGTTTTATAAGCAAACGCGTGAAGAATAAAATCTCGCCATCAGGTGAAATCATTGGAAGGTATTCGTCGCTCGTCGTAGAAACGCCTGTTACTTTTTTTGGTTTGAAAACGTAATCTTTGTTTCCGTTGAAAATCTTGTTGTAGGCTTTCACAGACACCAAAGCTTCTTCTACTTCTTTATATTTTTTGTCGTAGTTGGAATTGAATTTCGAAGGATCACCGTCTGGAAATCTTAAGAACTTTTCGAAGCATGCGGTGGCCTCGTCGTACTCCTGATTGGCGTAATGCATGGCTCCCAAGAAGTAATACATTTCCGAATGATAGTCTTCGCATTTCGCCTTCAGTTCTTCATACAAGCGAATGGTTTCTTCGAAACCCGAGCCTTGACGTTTCGCACGAAGGAATTTCATCTCACCCAACTGCAACATACACGGAAGACATTCGGCGTCTTGTTCTAACGCTTGTTCAAGAAAGACGATGCGCTCGTCGCTGCTGTACTTGTTGCCGTCAGCGGCTTTATCCAAAAGCTTTTGAATGTTCTTCGTTACGGTGTACTCGCAATTTTGAGCGTGCACAAATCCCAGCAAATAAAAAAAGAGAAAGCTTATGAATAATTTTTTATTCATGTTGAATGAATCAAAGTTGGTGTCCCATTTTATCGCGTTTCGTATTCAAATAATTTTTATTTGAATCGAACTCCTCACCGTGCAGCGGAACGCGCTCAACGCTTACAAAGCCTATGCCTTGTAATGCTTCCATCTTAAGCGGATTGTTGGTCAATAATTTTATTTTTCGAATTTCCAACTCCAATAAAATTTCCACTGCTTGATCGAACGTTCTTAAATCGGCTTCAAACCCTAACGCAACATTTGCTTCAATAGTGTCCATTCCCTTTTCTTGAAGTTGGTAGGCTTTTAGTTTATTGATTAAACCAATGCCTCTTCCTTCTTGACGCAAATAGATGAGCACACCTTTCTCCTCTCCGCATTGTTTCAGTGCTGCATGAAGCTGATCTCCACAATCGCATTTACGCGAACCGAAGACATCGCCTGTCATACATTCCGAATGAATTCGAACGACAACGGGTTCAGAAAAATTGCACGCAGGATGAATTAAAGCCAAGTTTGGAAGATCGGCTTTACCGCTATCGAACGCCTTAATTTCAAAGTCGCCGTATTGTGTTGGAAGAAAAGTTGATACAAGCTCCACTATCGTTTCGAATTAGAACTTCAAAGATAATGGGGAATGTGCATTAATTGCTTTTCGCTGGCAACAAGAAACAAGACAATCCACCAATTATTAAACTGGTTCCTGCCAACACCATTGTGAAAATTAATTGATCTCCAAAAAAGGTCTTGTAAGCCCAATTGATTCCGCCCAAGGCTGCGACAATCTGAGGAATCACAATAAACATATTGAAAATTCCCATAGAGACACCCATTTTTTCAGGACGAACAGAACTTGAAAGTATGGCGTATGGCATGGAAAGAATACTTCCCCAAGCAATTCCAACCAACGCAAAACTCAAGTTCATTATGCTTGCAAACTCTTGATTGGCCGGGAAAAGCAGAAGAAAACCAACACCTCCCGCAACCAAAGAGAAGAAGAGATCGGAAGAGCACACGTCTGAACT
>CALCNZ010000426.1 GCA_937897625.1 uncultured Flavobacteriales bacterium | reverse complement strand
GGGCGCGAATTGCATCTACCCCATCATTGGCGTTCATGAATACAACTGGAATTTCGTGGGTTCAGACATCGATGAAAAGGCCATTGCGGCTTCACAAAAAATTGTCGACGCGAACGAATCGCTTCAACATAAAATAACATTGCGCCATCAAAAAAATGCGCACGATATCTTTCACGGAATTATTCTTCCCGAAGAAAAATTTCAGCTAACCGTTTGCAATCCGCCCTTCCACGCGTCACTTCAAGAAGCTCAGCAAGGCAATCTTCGCAAAAACCGAAACTTGAAAAATTCAAGAAACGCGAAAGCGCAATTGAATTTTGGTGGACAAGGAACCGAACTCTGGTGCGAAGGCGGAGAAGAAACCTTCATTGAAAAAATGATTCTTCAAAGCGCGGCATACGCAAATCAAGTCGAGTGGTTCAGCACACTCGTTTCGAAAGAAAGCACACTCAAAAAAATTCAACTCAAACTCGAATACGTCGATGCCCGCGACATGCGCATTCTTCCGATGCAATTGGGAAATAAGGTGGGTCGGATTGTGGCGTGGAAGTATTAACTACGTTATCAGAAAACCTTCGGTTTTATTCCTACTTCGTAATGCCTCCCGATAGCTATCGGGATCATAATTCCTACAAAGTAATTGGAACTGTGTTGTCGAATAAAAGTCGAAGACATTCGCCGAAGGCATTCGTTCAGAGAACATTCGTCGAAGACATTCTAACTCTTCTGCTCAAGCTTTTGCTTCTCATTAAAAGCCTTAAGTTTAGCCAGTGTTTCTGGCAATTTTTTTTTCGCTTCAAGAAATTTTTCTGAAGTGGGAATAGGCGTTGAAATAACCTCTTCAAGGATTGGAATGCTATTTTGTAACGACGTTTTTTCCATGAGTCTAATTTATTGATTTATTTCCTTAGAATGAATATTGTTAAATACTTTTTATTGGCTTGAAACCTTTCAATTTCATTCTCGGTTTCACCAAGCACTTGAAACTTACCAGCAATGACGTCTAAGTGATGAGAAATGAAAATGCTATAAAGTCTTGATTTACTCTGAGTATTACCTTGAAATGAAACTATAGCTTCGGGATGATTATTCAGAAAATCTAAAACTATTTCGCTTATAGTAAAAAACAGCATTGAAAGTTTTTTCGGTTGACTTCTATTGCTGTCGGACCACTTTTTTTCATCCGATAAATAATCGAAAAGAGCTAAATTGTACAAATCTTCTTCTTCCAGCTTATTGAATAAAATACTTTTAATTATCCAACCTGATTTCGTTGGGCAATTGATAAAGTACCTATCATCAAAATACCAAAAATGATAAATTTCTTTTCCTTCCATCCAACAAAAAGAAGAATAAGTCTTGAAGAATTCAAGAAAAGCTTATGCGTTGAATTTTCAGTAATGCCCGTTATTTTTGAGATTATTGCGCATAACATAGGAACTACGTTATTGGAAATCCTTCGGATTTATTGGAAAACCTCCGGTTTTATTCTTACTACGTAATTCCTATTGTATAATTGGAACTTCGTTGTTAAACCCTCGTCCGAAGGACCCTCGTTGCTTGCAACCCTCGTCTGCAAGACCCTCGCAACGCTAGTTGCCCTCGCGAAGCAATTCGCCTTGGTGAAATAAACCTCCACTCGATAAGGTATACACCTTCAGTATATACTATCTTTGTCTTATGAAAAATCTTTCACTAAAACTCGATGATGACATTTTTTTGGAAACAGAAAAAGTCGTTGAGAAGTTGGGTACCACTCGGAACCGCTACATAAATGAGGCGTTGGAGATATACAACAGATATTACATCCGGAAAATGTTGCGTGATCAATTGGTGAAAGAATCGCGTGCGGCTTACGGTTCGAGCAGAGATATTTTAGATGAATACGAAAGACTCATCGATGAAGATTAGTCAATACGAAATCTGGCTAGCGAATCTAAACCCTTCGAAAGGCACAGAACCCGGCAAAGTTCGTCCTGTTGTTGTGGTGCAAACAAACTTGCTGAACGATATTCATCTTTCTACTTTAATCTGCCCCATTACAACCAACGTTCTTCCAGATGTAAAAATTCTTCGTGTTGCTTTAACCAAAAAACAACTCGATGAAAAGAGCGATATTCTCGTCGATCAACTTCGTGCAATAGACAATAAGCGTTTCATTAAAAAACTCGGAAAACTCACAAAGGAGCAGGTTATACAGTTGAAGGAGAATTTGAGAATCGTGTTAGAACTTTGAAAGCCGTTGGCTTTATTGGAAAACCTTCGGTTTTATTCCTACTGCGTATTTGGAACTGCGTAATTCCTATTTCATAATTCCTACTGCGTAATTTGAACTGATGTTGTTGAATGACAGTCGAAGACATTCGCCGCAGGCATTCGTTCAGAGAACATTCGTTGCCCTGCAACATTCGTGCTTGCACATTCGTCGAAGACATTCTAACTCTTCTTCCCACGCTGCGCCTCTCTCCCTTCCTTCCTTTCCAACCCTTGAAAGAAATTCCGAATCACCTGATTGTTACATTCAACATACTGACGTTGCGAAGGGCTGCGGAAGAAGGCGCTGAGTTCGTGCTTACTCATTTTCATGTCGGCAAGCGCAAGAATTTGAATGATGTCTTCGTCAATTAAATTCAACGCAATGCGCATCTTTCGGAAGATGAGATTATTCGTCAAGCGTTTTTCTGGAACCGGCAAGGGGCCTTCTTTTCGTCCACGTTTCAGAATGATAAATCCATTTAGAAAAATAGAAAGCATCTCGTCGTTAATATCAAGATACTCTTCGTGATCTTCCTTCTTCAACCAGTCGCTAACATCGGAGCGCGTGACTACAACATCTGTCAAGGCGAAAATGTCGATCATCTGTTGATCAGAGAAGTCGTAAATGAATCGAATGCGGCGGAAGATGCTGTTGTTGGTCATTGTTGTTGCAATTGCTTCGCCGAGGCGATTGTGGCATAGCCACGAATGGTTGGAATTAAATTCTT
Organism: uncultured Flavobacteriales bacterium; assembly: GCA_937897625.1. Taxonomy (GTDB): domain Bacteria; phylum Bacteroidota; class Bacteroidia; order Flavobacteriales_D; family Sanyastnellaceae; genus CAIZGX01. The sequence continues at coordinate 3,042 of CALCNZ010000426.1, read as the reverse complement.
TCGAGAAGGGCTTCGAAGATTTCTCTTCCGTCGGTGTTTTCCAATTCGAAATCGGCAGCACGCTCCGGGTGTGGCATCATTCCAAATACATTCTTACCCGCATTGCAGATTCCCGCAATGTTGTTCAAAGAACCGTTCGGATTGAAGTCTTCATTTACCATACCGTCTGCAGAGCAATAGCGGAATAACACTTGGTCGTTGTCTTCAATTTGCTTCAACACATCCGCTGGTGCAAAGAAGTTTCCTTCTCCGTGAGCGATTGGAATTTTGTATGCTTTTTCGCGATCCAAACCGGCAGTTAAAACCGCGCTGTTTGAAGCCGCTTTCAAATGAACATTCTTGCAAATGAATTTTCTAGAGGTGTTGTGCAACAAGGCTCCTGGAAGCAATTTCGCTTCCGTTAAGATTTGAAATCCGTTGCAAATTCCCATGACATATCCACCGCGATTCGCGTGAGCTACCACTTCATCCATAATTGGAGAAAAGCGTGCAATAGCTCCGCTGCGTAAGTAATCTCCGTAGCTGAATCCACCCGGAACAAACACGAAATCACAACCTTGAAGGTCGCGCTCTTTGTGCCAAAGTTTTACCACTTCTTGTCCCATGATGTGCGACATGGAATACACCAAATCTTCATCACAATTGCTACCAGGGAATACTACGACACCGAATTTCATACACGAGAATTTTTGCAAAAGTACGTTAAACTTTTCACCACTGAAACACAGGAATGAGTTGTGTTTGTTCAATTAATATCCAAAGGCTTATGGCCACTGACAAATAGAAGAAAACAGGAGCGAAAAGTGAGATGCGGTAGTTGGAATACCAATAGGAAAGACAAAAAATAAGTCCGAGTCCGACCCCTTCAATAATAAGCTGATTCAAGAATAGCCATCCCGCTGTTACCGATCCGAGCATCGCGAAGCACATGAAAACGATGATCCATTTCGAATTTCGGTTTTTGTTTGTGTTTCGGTCTCCAGAAAAGACAAGCGACTGCATAGAGAACAACAAGGACAAGGCACACAGGACATAGAACGACAATTTCGAATAAGAGTGAATCATCCAATTGTCATTGGAATTCAAGCTAATAATTCGTTTGAATAAATAGAAATTCCAATTGTCCATGAGCAAGTATTGCATGGCGAAACAGTATAAAAAAGGAAATACAAATCCGGCCACTGGCATGATGTATTCTCTGAAATTATATCCGCGTGTGAAGATGACGGCAACAAGCAACATGGGCAGCAAGCTCAAGTACAGCGGAAAGCAAAGCGCTGCTAGTCCGAACCAAAACCCTGCGCGGAAGTACGGATCCAAAGCCGTTTTTTGTCGGTAAACTTCCAACAAACGGTTCGCTCCAACGGTTAGAAAAATTTGCGCGAAGAGGAAGGTAATGCTGTGATTCAGTAAAAATATAACGATGAATAAATTTGAAAAAATAAGGGCAGGCACGAAGGTGGGACCGCTGTGAAACTCGTGTCTGTTGTAGACCCAGTTGAACAAGATGGCGCCTAACGTTATGACTATCCAGGCAATGCCTGCACCGAGCCAAGGCGTAAGGACGCATTCAAAATTAATGATGTCGAACGGAAACTGCTGTGGTACTTCAGGAACGGTGTAGCCAAAGAGACACGGGAGAAAAACCAAAAGATTCACAAAAGGCAACACAAACATGAGGTAAGGTTGATTGCTTGAAAATTGCCGTAGGATCATTTTATTTGAATTGAAGCAAAATTGAGGAGAAATGTTCCACTTTCAAAAGGAATGCTTAAATTCGCCATGAAAATATTTCATATTATGAACTTACAATCTATCCTTACTCCAATCGCTCACGGGTGCAAATGGTTTTTCCAACACGTTATGGAGCCACTAGGAAATACATTCAGCATCGTTTGTATTTTGGGAGCTTTCTTCGGAATTTACTTGTGGATTCGCATGCAAAAGCGTTTCACTGCCGAAGCAAAAAAGAACGGAACAATAATCTAAAGGCATTGGCTTCGGCCTACCTAAACATACTGAAACCCCGAGGGTTCGAGCATTTTCGAATCCTTGGGGTTTTTCTTTTTTTTCTAGTTGGAAGCAGGCTGCTCGCGCAATCGGAAAATCGGTTGGGGTATTTCGAAATGGAGCAAACGCTTCAGACTTCTACAGGAGAATTATCTGGAACGCTTACGGTTCCCATCTTGAAGGGAACCTTTCCGGTTGCCTTAATTATCGCGGGGTCCGGACCTACAGACCGCAACGGAAACAACGCACAAATGAAAAACAATTCATTGCAAATGCTGGCGCAAGAGTTGGCGGCACAAGGCATTGCATCGCTTCGTTACGACAAACGCGGCATTGGTGAGAGCGCACCAGCTATGATTTCCGAAGAGCAATTGCGTTTCGAGAATTATGTGGAAGACGCGAAAGCGTGGGCTGCTCAATTGAAAACCGATCCGCGTTTCAGAAAACTAATCGTCATCGGACACAGCGAAGGATCGCTCATTGGCATGTTGGCATGCGAACAAGCCGACGCTTTCGTTTCGCTCGCAGGCGCTGGAAGACCTATTGATGTTATTTTGAAGGAGCAATTGGCGGTTCAGTTGGAAGGAAAAAAGAAACTTCTTCGCGCTGCGAACGAAGGCATTTCGAAATTAAAAAAAGGAGAGTTGGTAGAAGATGCACCCGTGGAATTGTTCGGCTTGTTTCGCCCTTCTGTTCAGCCCTACATGATCTCTTGGATGAAATACGATCCAGCCGTTGAAATTTCGAAATTGAGCATTCCCATTGTCATTATTCAAGGCACCACAGACCTTCAGGTTCAAGTGAAAGATGCTGAATTGCTTCACCAAGCCTGTCCGTTAAATTCAAAGCTTATTGTTATTGAAGGCATGAATCACATTTTCAAATTGGCGCCTTCAGATCGATTGAAAAATATTGAAACGTATTCGAATCCGGAATTGCCTTTAGAGGAAGAGCTCGTGAGAACTTTAGGAACTTTGTAATTGGAAAATCGAAGATTTTATTCCTACTGCGTATCCCGATAGCTATCGGGAT
>CALCNZ010000425.1 GCA_937897625.1 uncultured Flavobacteriales bacterium | reverse complement strand
GAGTAAAGAAATTTCTTCTACCGGCGCAGATAGAGGATTGAGTGTCCATTTAAATAACGAAAGTGAAGTTGTGACTACCTCTATCTCCGATGGAATAGGGACACTTTCGGCATTATTGATTACGCGGTTAGATTCCACCTCGGGTGATTTTATAAGTAACACCATTATTGATTATTCGGGAAGTGAAACGACTCATATTTTGGCGAAGAATTCATGCATGAGATCAGACGACCGACTTGTTTTGTACGGAGCAACGAATAGCTTCAGCAATGGTTTAGAGAATTTGATTTGTCTGACAGATCCTTGTTTGTTGAATGATTGCATTGCTGACCAATTGATTCAATTGAATACATGGAATGTCGTTTCAGATAATGCTGCGCACAATATTATGGCATTGAATGATTTCCTAGATTTAACCATGAATGTTCAAGCTTTGAATTTGCCTGATCTTGCACAAAATGAATTGTGCGTGTATAAGGGAGTGAATGAGATTCAGATAGGTAACGAGTTTTTAGTTTATCCGAATCCAACATCGGGCTCATTAACCTTGCGAGTAGAACTTGGTGGTTTGAAACGTTATCAGATTTTTGGAATGGACGGTAAGTTGGTGAAGTCGGGTAGTTTCGCTTCGCTGAGTACTGAATTAGATGTTCAGGAATTGAGTTCTGGTATTTACATCGTGGAGCTAATCGGAGAGAGAGAAATGCAACGAAGTCGTTTCGAGAAGAATTAATTCTTTTAATAAAAGAGCGCGAAAGCGCTCTTTTTTATTTCGTCCCTACGAACCGAACAACATCTGCAAGACCGTTGTGGAATTTGCCTTCGTTGACTTCCACTTGAAGCTCTTCGAGGTATTGGGTGGTAAGCCTTCCGAAATCGGCAACAATTACCTCGCGAGATCCTAGCATGCTTAAATCTTTTGGTCCGCCGGTGTTATTGTTCAATTGCTTGGGGTTGTAGGCTTCGTAAATTATTTTTCCGCCGGGTCTTAGCCAATGAATGGCTTCCGCGTGCAACCGTTTTCGAATGTTTTCAGAAAGGTGAGCGAACGTGAAGACAATAAGATCGAATTGCGCTGGCTCGTATTCAACGGTTGAAGCGTCTGCTGTTTGAAAGGATATTTCAACTCCGTTTTCAGAAGCGAGTTTGTCGGCTTTCGCCTTTCCAGAAGCACTGAAATCAAACGCTGAAACTTTCCATCCGCGTTTTGCAGCATAGACAGAATTTCTTCCTTCACCATCGCAGGGAAACAATGCGGTTCCCGGTATTAGCTTATTCATTTCTTCCGCAAAGAATTGATTCGGCTCTTTGCCGTAGGCATATTCTTGATCACTGTATCGTTGGTTCCAAAATTCTGCGTTCATGGTTGAATTGTTTTTGCGAAGGTGGTGAATCTATTTTTGAGGTTTGGTGTCTGTGGTCACACTGAGTCGATGTTATAATGTCTTTCAGACGAATGCCCTTCGGGCGAATGTTCTGTGAACGAATGTCTACGACGTTGATTCAGAGTTAAGAGAAGTTAAGAAAAGGTAAGAGCAGGGAAGATTAATCGGGTCGAAATATCTTTCGACCTTTTAAAATGAAAATGCATTCCCGTTGAAAGGAAATAAATCAAGAGTCTTGAAAAAAACGGCAAGGATGCATAGATTTTCTTTGTTGAAAATCCTTAGCATGAAAAGACTTTTACTCCTGAGTTTGCTCTTATTAATTTTTCAAGCGGTGTATGCTCAACGCCTTGTGCCATTCGTTGCGAACAATCAGCAACACATCTTGAACGATGCCTATGATAGTTTCCTATGTGACGATGGCGAAGCATTTCATGATTCTCTGTTCCTTTCAGTGAACTATCGCGATACGCTCAATCGCGCCGCATTGAAAGTGCTGAAAGGTGATACTCTGACCGATGTGCCATTGGATTGGGATACGAAATACGGGAGAGTGTACGACTTGTTCAGCACCTCGGAAAAGCTTTATGCAGTTGGGACGAAGAAAGATTCAGTCACAAATGTTTCCTACGCAAATTTGGCAATATTAGAGAACGGTGTTTGGAGTGAATACAGCTATCCCGATTATACAAGATTTAGCTTCGGAACCGCATTTAGTAATAGAGTTTTTTTGTTTTCAAACTTTACAAATAAAGTGTGCTTTTTTGAAAACGGAAGTTTTTATCCCACCTATCTAGATTCTGTGATAGATGCGCAAGTGTACGGTGATAAAATGTTTTACGTCAAAGAGGGCTTTTCAGGAATGTATTATATCGATACCCTTGGAGTGACTCATTCGGAAGAAATTGCCTGCGATTCGCTGATGCGTTTCATTATGATAGACGGACAACTATATGTATCAGGTAAATGCAGTGAATTTTTGTTTAGAAGAACCGAAAGCGGAGAGTGGGTGTTTGATGATTTGGGAATGGATTTTAGTGGGTTAAACACCACGAAATTGGGAAATGTTTTTCGAACGCAAAGAGGCTACTTGGTCAGTCTTACGTCACATGTTCGATCTCAAGCATTTGACTTTATGGGAGGCGATTCTTTTGACCTTGCAAAAAAAACCGAATTAAGTAAATACGTAGTTAATCTAATAGATTTCGAAGGAAGGGAGTTTGCAATATGCAGGGGGCGACAGAATTCTGATGACGGTGCTTGGGGTGGGATCTGCACAGTGCAAAATGGCTGGAGGCATCAGTTCATCTCAAATGAATTGGTTTCTGAGAGGTCTTATCCTGCTTTCGACTCATATATGTATGAAAGTGCTTATGGTTATGTTGAATCCAGGCCAATTGGTATGAACTACAAGAATAAAAGGATTGTATTAGCCTGTGACCAGTTTTTATACGGTATGAAGGGCGATGTTATTTCCGGTGTTGGTGGCTTTTATGAAACAGGTTTAAATGGGGCTTACTCGGGTCCTGTTGCCAACACTTATTCTAACGACTTTGCACAGAAATACAATCGTCTGTGGAAAGTAAAACAATCCGAAATCGAATACCACAATCAACATTGGTACGAAGCGAATTATTCGGCTCCTATAGATATTTTGGAATGGCCGGGAAATGGTTCCATTGTAAACGGAGAACCTCAGATTATTGCACCCTTTCACGATGTAAACGGAAACAATATTTACGAGCCGCAATTTGGAGATGCTCCTGAAATCAAAGGTGATGAGGCAACATTTTTTATTGTTTCAGATGGAAGAGAAGTTTCACCAACCTATCTAATTTCTAATTTTGAAAGCACTGTATCGAATCTCGAAATGTCTGTGATGACTTATCTTTTTCACAACTCGTCGAACCAAGCTTTAAGCAATACGGTCTTTACGGATTATCGCATAGTCAATCGTGACGAAACTCCTTTGAACGATTTTTATTTCGGTATGCTTACTGATTTTAGTATTGGAACACCATACGATGATTTTATCGGATGTGATAGCACCAGGAATCTCGTTTTTGGATATAACGGAGACGATTTTGATCAACCTTCTAGCTTGTCTTATGGCTATCTAAATGAAGTTCCTGCATGTGGTTATCGTTTATTGAATAATACACTTTATTCAGCATTATTCCCCAAACAGAGTTCATATCCAATTTCCGGCGGTCCAAATTCTATTCCCGAATTGTACAATATTTTACAAGGAAAATACAAAGACGGATCCACAATCATAAACCCTATTACGCAAGAACAAACGCGCTTTATGTATAGCGGTGAGGTTGGAATTCCTGATGCTTGGAACGAAACGAACATATCCGGAGGAACAGAATATAAACGCATGGTTTTGTCTATTCAGTTGGGAGACCTTCAACCCAGTATTCCCATTTGCATATCTGTTGCCCGCATTGTAGGGTCAGATACCCTCTCTGTTGGAAGTCCTTCTTTTAATGCAGTTTACAAAATGAAACAGTACTCAGACCAAGTGCAGCAGTATTACGATCAATACCTTCAAACCACCGATTGCAATCAATTGGTTGGGGTGGAAGAGGAAAGTGAAGATGCTTATGGAGTGAACGTATACCCTAATCCTTCTAGCGATCGAGTTGCGGTGCAAACAACACGAAGCTCCATCTGTAAGGTTGAATTATTTAATCCAGTTGGAAGTCTTGTTTACAGCACATCTGGTCTCGAAGTGGGTGCCGTAATTATCGATTTAAATGCTTACGCAAAGGGTTTGTATTCCGTTCGCGTTTTCTTGAAAGATGGTGCAGTCGAGGTTAGAAAAATTATTGTGGAATAGGTTTCGTTGGGGCGAAAGATTTCTATTTGAAAGGAAAGACGGTTGTCGCATCCCAAGCCTTATCGTAAATTCCAGAAGCGTTATGCGGCACACCCCTTTAACAATACTCAAACATCTCCTGATGGTAGGTCGCTTGTGAATCATTGTAGAGTATCTTTGACAGTACATTTTTGAATCCATGAATCTTCAAATTCTATCCAATAACTTATTGCAACAGTTCAAAGCAGCTGTTTCAGTGCAGTTGGATTCAATCATTGAAGAATTGGATAAAATTGAAACTCCCGTTGATTATTTTAAATTCTACAACTCCGTTTCAAGTGTCTATTCTTCTAAAATTGAAGGAGAAGAAATAGACTTCGATAGCTATTTCAAACATAAATTCTTAGAGGTACGCTACAAGCCCGATTATACGAAGAAGCCTGACGACCTTTTCATGGCTTACGAATACATATTCGGGAAGGAACTGAATTTTGAAAATCTAAAAACAGCTCATTCAATTTTAAGTGCAAACTTTCTCCCTTGTTCTCAACAGGGTTTAGTAAGAACGAATCCAATGTTTGTAATAA
>CALCNZ010000424.1 GCA_937897625.1 uncultured Flavobacteriales bacterium | reverse complement strand
GAGAAACTTGGTCGTAAGCAGAACACTTCTCGTGTTTCTTCTTACAAGATTGAACACTAAAAATTCCTAGTCCAAGTAAAACAAAAAATAAAACGCGTGCAGATTTCTTCATGGTATTCATTTGAGTTTCAAAATTAATTCAAACAAGAGCTAATTATCCCCATTCTTGAGAAGCAGTTATCAACATATCATTGTACGAATTGTCCTCCTGCTTCTCACTTCGGGTATAGGCCTTGCCAATGCTCAACCCTCGAGGCCCGCGAACAAATACACCGACCTCGGATTTCCTATTCCTAAGAACAAAAATCCCAATGAGTTATTGCAATGGCTCAACAACAAGGGGTATCCGTATGCGCAAATTGAATTAGACACCCTGGTAGAGAACGAACCTTTCACTTTCGTTTGGAACATTTCTTTGGGGAAGTTCGTTGTGTTCGACACGCTCATTACTTCCAACAGTTTGTTCAATAAAAAAACGCTTGAAAGATGCATCAACTACAAACCCGGGCAGCCTTTCAGCACCGATAAAATTAGGAGCATCGAAGCAGCAATGAACCAAATTTCTTTTCTGAAACCCAATGCTCAGGTTTCCATTCGCATGCACAGCGAATCGTTCAGCATTGCGTTAAAAACAGAACGCAAAAAAAACAACGTCATAGGAGCACTCATTGCCCTTCAGCCCAAACCAAACTCCAACCAATCGATCTTAACTGGAAACATTGACCTTGAACTCTCCAATGCGCTTCGACAAGCCGAGGTTATTGAATTTCATTGGAAAAGGCCTCAACCTAAAAGCCAAAGTTTGTCCTTCAAATTAGGCAGTCCGTTTACCGCCGGATTGCCCGTTGGTTTTCAATTTGAATTCTCATCCTTTCTTCGCGATTCTACTTTTTCTTCCACAGACCTATCCTTGCGGTTGTTAACGAAAATGAACGATTTGAATGGCTTTTCAGCAGCAGTAAACCGATCTACGAACACACACTTCCACTCCTCTTCCACCTACGGAAACACGCAACACAAATCATACTCCCTGCGCTATTCCAAATACAGCAATGCCGCTAACGCACTGAATTTTTTAATTGAAGGTCAAGCCGGGAACCGTTCCATTCAATACGAATCAAGCCATTCAGTAAAAAAAATGTTTGTCTTACGCGGCAAGGTTTATTCAAAATTTAATTTGAATAAACTTCTCTTCACCAACCTGAACCTTGAGGCGAACGCTATTTTCAGCGATTCTCTTTTCAACAATGAAATTTCACGTTTAGGCGGAACAAAAAACCTGCGTGCGTTCATTGAAGAAAGCATCTACGCTTCCCAATTTGCTATGTTCAATGGCGATTTCGGAGTAGCGCTTGGACAAGACATTCAATCCTACATCTTCACAGACGTAGCTTTTGTAAAAGCACCCGTAGAGAAAACCTATTACGACGCGGGAATTGGATTTCGATTTCAGCAAGAAAACGGATCTGTTTCAATAACCTATGGCGTTGGAAACATTGAAAACACCGGACTTCAAATTAAAAATGGACGATTAGGCATTACCTTTTCTTCGCGGTTCTAAAAATACTTTTCCACAATTTCACAAAGCCCTCATGGTAAAGGTAATTTTGACACATGGACATACTTTCACTTATTGTTGGTGCGATTTCAGGCGGGGCTGTTGTAGCTGGACTTTTTTTATTGAATCGCAAATCATCTTCCAGTCAAGGCGATGCTGCTTTTTTCAAAGCAGAACTTGAAAATGCAAAGGCCGAACTAAGCACCATGCGTGTGCGCGTTGAATCACTTATTCAAGAAAAAGCAACAACCACAGCTTCGCTCGAAGCAACTTTCAAAGCTCTTGAATCTGAAAAACTTTTGATGGAAGATTTGAAGGCGAACTTAAAAGTGGAGTTCAAAAATTTAAGCAACGACATTTTTGAAGAGCGTGTTAAAAAATTGAATGAAGCGAACGAAACTCATTTATCCATTACACTCAACCCTTTGCGAACAAGCATCAATGAATTCAAATCGAAACTTGAAAAAACAGAACTTGAAAATGTAGACCGTTCTGCACGCCTTGAAAACGAAATAAAAAATTTACGTGAGGCCAGTTCTAACATAGGCGCCAACGCTGAAAGCCTTACTCGCGCCTTGAAAGGAGACAACAAGGCACAAGGAAATTGGGGCGAAATGATCTTGGAATCGGTGCTCGAAAAAAGTGGTTTGGTAAAAGGAAAAGAATTCATCGTTCAACATTCAGACGTAAACGACAACGAAAAAACCATTCGTCCAGATGTCATTGTGAACCTTCCTGAAAACAAGCACATTATAGTAGACTCGAAGGTTTCTTTAACAGCCTACAACAGCTTCGTGAATACCCAAGACGAAAAAGAAAAAGTTGTTGCTATGCGCGCGCATTTAGAAAGCGTTCGATCTCACATTAAACTATTGAGTGAGAAGAAATACGAGTCTGCCGACAAACTAACCACCCCCGAATTTGTTTTGTTATTTATGCCCATAGAACCCGCGCTCATTGCGGCATTCAACGAAGACAGCAATTTATTTTCTTTCGCTTGGGAGCGCAACATTATCCTAGTTTCTCCAACCACACTGTTAGCCACACTTCGCACAGTCGCCAGTATTTGGGCCCAAGAAAAAAGATCAAAAAACGCAGAGAGTATTGCCAAAGAAGCGGGCACCTTCATAGACAAACTTGAAGGATTTGTAAGTTCACTCGAGACCTTGGAGCGAAACTTAACTACTGCGCAAAATTCATTGAGCACGGCAATGGGCCAACTTAAAACAGGCAAGGGAAATCTTCTTGGAAAGGCGAAAAACATGAAAATTATGGGTGCGAAATCTGGGACTAATTTCGAAAAACGCTTACCTTCGATTGATAATGAAGAAGAAGAATCAACCGATGAGTCAAACTAATTTTTTCCGCTTACTATTCTTTGTCGCTATTCTATTCTTTGCCTCTTGCACAGCACCAAAAAAAGCTCGCGAAAACAAATTCGGTTCGAATGAATTCTATTTCCATCCACTCGTAAATCTTATTCATTGCAGCAACGACACCTCTAACGTCATGTTGGAGTTCGATGCCGATCAACTGCTTTATTCAAGAAAGTCGACACACGAGAACTTCACCGCGCAGCTTGAAGTAGATATTGTCATTAAAAAACAAGAAACTAAAGCAGATACGCTTCACTTCAAATTCTCACCGCCGCAGATGCAGGAGTCTGGACTTTGGAGACAAGAAATTCCACTGCCCATTCCGTTTGGAAATTTCGAAGTGAATGTTATTCTCAAAGATGTCAATCGCAGAGCGCAACACGAAAAGAAATTCGTTTTCGTGAAGAATGAACTACCCAGCACCTTTGACATTCGTATTACAGCGAACTCCGCTGAGACTCCGATCTATGATCAGTATTTGGTAACGGGAGATACCATTCATCTCGATTTTCCTCGATTTAAAAATGCTGAATATCCGCCTGTCGAAGTTTTTGCATTATCGGAAATACCTAGTCTTCCTCCACCAGCATTTTCGAATAACTCTCCGGTTATCCCCGACTCTACTTCGTTTGGATTAACGAATTTAACCTTCGACGGTTCACGCTATCACTTCCTTGCAGAGAACAAATCGTATTTGTTTCGAACTGTAAATTCATCGCAGCTCTACCTCTATTCCAACGGTGAATTTCCAACCACCACTGCCCTCAAAGATTTAATTGCTCCGCTTCGCTACATTACTTCGAAATCTGAATTCGAATACATCTACAACGTTCGCGACCCTTACACCAGCTTTTGTAATTTCTGGAAAGACTGTGGAGGCTCAGAAGAAAAAGCAAAAGAACTCATTGCTATTTTCTTCCGCAGAGTGAACACCTGCAACACCTATTTCTCGACCACCGTTCCGGGATGGAGAACCGATCGGGGGATGATCTATATTATATATGGAAAGCCCACTCGGGTTGAAAACATTGGATACAGCGAACGTTGGATCTATGGCGACGAAACCATTCCAGGTTCCTTTTCATTTTTATTTCGATACAAAAAAGATAACTTATCGAACAACGTTCTTATTCTTCAGCGCGACGGATTATACCGCAACAGTTGGGAGATTGCCGTGAACACTTGGCGACAAGGACGTGTATTCCGCGAATAAGGCTTACTTTTGCAACGTGAGACCAACAACATCATCATCTTCGAAATCGAATTTAATCATTGGCATTCATCCGTTGGAAGAAGCTCTTGATGCAGGAAAAAACATTGACAAGGTTCTTTTCAACAAAGAACTGCGCAGCGACAAGTTGCGTCAGTTGAAAGACCGCTTGAAAAAAGAAAAAATTCCATTCGTACTTGTTCCTGAAATAAAGCTCAATAAAATAACGCGCTCCAATCACCAAGGCGTTCTTGCCTTCATGGCACCCATTGCTTTTGCCGATTTCGAGAATGTAGTTATGAATGAAGTTGAAAGTGGCGAGCCTCCATTATTTTTAATCCTAGACCGCGTAACAGATGTCCGTAATTTCGGAGCCATCTGCCGTTCGGCAGAGTGTTTTGGAGTGAAGGGAATTATAGTTCCGGAAGTAGGAGCCGCTCAGATTAACGAAGACGCCCTAAAAGCCTCTGCTGGCGCGCTTATGCACTTAAGCATTTGCAAAGTGAAAAATCTTTTAGATGCCCTAGACTACTTGCACGCCTCTGGCATTGGCTCTGTTGTGCTTTCGGAAAAAGCAACCGTAAGCCTTCAAGAATTTCAAAGTTCACGCGATCAGAATTTAGGTCTTTGCATTGTCATGGGCTCAGAAGAAGATGGAATAAATCCGCAGCTCATGAAACGCGCTCATCAGTTGGTTACCATTCCTATGAAAGGAAAAACAAACTCATTGAACGTCTCTGTCGCTACAGGTATAGCACTTGCAGCGTTAATGAATTAGAATCTTATTCCAACCGAGAAGTTCACTTGAACCAAAAAATTATCAATGCTTGACAATGGAATTCTGTTGGGGTCATAGAGGTAATAGCCGTCTTTGTTTTTAGAAAGCATAAGCGCTCCGTCGCAATAGAAATCGTCTTTCTTGTAACCACCACCTAGACTCCAATTGAACAAGGGCTCGGCTGGTTTTTTCGCCAAATCGGTGTAAACCGATGTTCGATAACCCAAGCCCGCTCTTAAACGATAGACGTCTCCTAAACGAAACTCGGTTCCCAATCTTGCCTTGTGCACACGCTTGTAATTTTCTTTTATTGCCTGATTTTCTAAAGCAAATTCAGGTGTCCCTCCAACAATGCCGTACATGACCATTTTCGAGAAGTCGCTGCTCTCGTAGTCCGCAGAAATAATTCCGAAGTTTCCGAGAATCAATGCCGCACCTGCTCCAACCACAGAAGGTGTCTGCACACCGTAATCAAAAACGTTTTTATCGGAAGAATAATTGTAAGGCGTCGAGCCAATTGTGCTTTGCATCTTCGCTCCATAATTATCGCTTATGCTCTGCTTGCACGAGGAATGCCAAAAGGCACCTAATCGAACATAAGGACTCGGGGCGTATTGCACCCCAATCTTCGCTTGAACAGAAGGACCTTTCGTTAACACATCGGAAGTACTGTTGTTTTCCGTAAGGGTATAATTCACAGACGTTCCATTCGATAAAAATGATTCTGTGTAGGTTGAATTTCGTTCGAACACTACCTTTCGAAAAGCAAGCGAAGCACCAATGAACAACTTGTCTTCAAAGGCACGCGCCACGCTTAAGCTTGTCTCGCGAACGTAACCTTTTTCTTCCACATGCTGACGACGCGAGAAGGTGTTGTTGTCAATTCCCACGTGCACATAAGGATCGGTAGTTCCCGGATTAATCAAGTAGGTTTCCCAAGCCAATCCAGCTCCGTATGGAAAAGTAGACGTAACGTCGGCATTCGCTGGGTTGTAATAATTCAATTGGTCTGTGTATACATCTAACAAAGACGACTGGTTGTCTGTTGAAGATAAATCGTAATTTCTTTTGAAAGATTGGGTTCTTCCGTAAGCCAGACCATATATCCATGGTCCCCAACCCGAACCTGCCGTTCCAAAAGTTGAAGTGAATCCAAATGTATTCAATCCCAATCCTGTTGCTCCAGCAGATGTGACTGTATTGTTGAAATCAACTTTCGAAGAACGCGAAAGAAGACTCAATCCAAACTCCATTGTCTTTTTCTTGTAAGCCGCTAAACCCGCGGGATTCTGAAAAAAATTCGTGAAGTCTGCGCCCAATGCGGTGTAAGCGCCTCCCATTCCTAAAGCACGATTCGAATTAGCTCCGAACGTATTCGAAAATCTCAAAGCATCGTCTTCATTCTGCGCAAAAACGCCATTCACATTCATCAATAAAACAAATGAAAATGAAACAATTCCCCCCTTGCGAAGCACCTTGTGCAACATCTTGCTTTGCATCTTGTAATACACCTTGTGCAACATCTTGCTTTGCATCTTGTAAAACATCTCGCTACGCATCAGGGTCTTCTTCCAGGTGATGTTGAATGCGAAGGGCTGCTGTGCGAAGGACTACTGTGCGAAGGACTGCTGTACGAAGGAGTGCTGCGCGACGGAGCCGGAGAAGAATGCGTTGGCGTGCTGTGCGACGGCGTGCTGCGTGAAGGAGAACTGTAGGATGGTGAATTGTAAGATGGAGCAGGACGCGAAGGACTGCTGTGAGACGGCGACGTATGCGCTGGCGAAGTCGACGGCGTAGTGCGTGTTGGACCTGAATTAGAAGGTTGTGTATAAGTCGGAGTTGAACGCGATGGACTTGAATAAGTCGGGGTTGTGCGCGCAGGTGCAGCGGTGGTTTGTCTTGAATAAGTCGGATTCGAATAGTTTCCAGTATTGCCTGCTCGAGCTGGGGCGACTGCCTGCGGCGTGCGCGCCGTTTCAGCAATTGGCTGAACTAAATTCTTTTGCAAAACACCGCGATGATAGCTCGAAGAATTACCTGTTCCTACGCCCATTGGAGTTCTGTGATTGTGCGTTACAGTTGCAGGTTCAGCACCAGTGCCACCCGCACCGCCGGTGTTGCCATACCAGCCATTTCCGCCTCCATAGCCGAAACCACCCCAACCTAAACCGCCCATTCCATAACCATATGGATTGTATCCATAACCACCGCCAAAACCATTGTAGGAACTGTAAGGGTTGTAGCCATATCCGAATGAGTTATATCCGTAAGGGTTGTAACCGAAGGAATTATTTCCAAAAGAATTAAATCCGCTGTTTCCAAATCCGCCGAAACTGTTGTAAGGACTGTATGAACCAAAGCCCATTCCGTATCCACCACCGTTGCAGTAGTTGGAAAAAGCATTTAAACCGTAACTCAATTGCCAACCGCTTATGGGATTAAATGCTGCTCGTGGATTGGTTCCTCCGTTTAAAGAATTCGAGCGATTCATTGAATTGGGATCATAGATCTCATCTCCTGTGCCCGCTCCTGCGCCATTAGCCAATTGGGTATTGTCGTAAAACATTTCCTTCCCATTCCAATACATCTCATCGTCTTCAGCACGTGTGCGATCATCTGTCAAATTTTCAAAACTCGCACAAGAACTTAGAGCAAGAACTGCAGAGAACAAATAAAAATTTCGTTGTAACGCTTTCATAATCGTATGGATTTGATAGTATAAAGGTAATAAGGTTTTACATTTGCATCTTCTAAAAAAGAATAATAATGGCCGAGAAAATTCCAACCAGAAAAGAAGACTACTCTAAATGGTATAACGAACTTGTGATGCAAGCCGATTTGGCGCAACACAGCGAGGTGAAAGGATGTATGGTTATTAAACCTTACGGCTATGCGATTTGGGAAAAGATGCGCGACCAATTGGATATTCGCTTCAAGGAAACGGGACATCAGAATGCTTATTTCCCTTTGTTGATCCCGAAAAGCTATTTGAGTAAAGAAGCTGCGCATGTTGAAGGGTTCGCCAAAGAGTGTGCCGTTGTTACCCACTACAGACTAAAGTCACAAGACGGCGGAGTGGTGGTTGATCCAGACGCAAAATTAGAAGAAGAATTAATCATTCGTCCAACCAGCGAAACCATTATTTGGAACACTTACAAAGGTTGGATTCAGAGCTACCGCGACCTTCCACTTTTAATTAATCAATGGGCCAATGTGGTGCGCTGGGAAATGCGCACCCGCTTATTTTTAAGAACAGCTGAATTCTTGTGGCAAGAAGGACACACCGCACATTCCACTGCGCAAGAAGCCATTGAAGAGACAGAGCGTATGCTCGATGTCTATGCGGAATTCGCTGAAAATTTCATGGCCATGCCTGTTGTAAAAGGAAGAAAATCGGAAAGTGAACGCTTCGCCGGAGCCATAGATACTTTGTGCATTGAAGCTTTAATGCAAGACGGAAAAGCCCTTCAAGCGGGAACTTCGCATTTCCTTGGACAAAATTTCGCGAAAGCATTCGATGTAAAATTCACAACGAAAGAAGGAAATTCTGAATACGTTTGGGCTACTTCGTGGGGTGTAAGTACGCGTTTAATGGGCGCGCTCATTATGACGCACAGCGACGATAAAGGTTTGCGTGTTCCGCCCAAGTTGGCGCCGATTCATGCGGTAATTGTTCCGATCTACAAAGGGCTTGAGCAGTTGGAAGTCATTCGTGAAAAAGTTCTTCCTTTAGTAAAAGCTCTCAAAGCGAAAGGCATTGTGGCGAAATTCGACGACGACGACAGCAAGCGCAGCGGATGGAAATTCGCTGAATACGAATTGAAAGGTGTACCCGTTCGTTTGGCCCTTGGACCAAAAGATTTAGAAAACGGAACCGTTGAAATTGCACGCCGCGACACTTCTGAAAAATCTACTGTTGCCTTCGATTGCGTTGAAAACACCATTGAGCAATTGCTAGAAGACATTCAAGCCAACATGTTCAACCAAGCATTGGAGTTCAGAAATGGACACATGACGGAAGTAGACGATTACGAAACATTCAAAAAATTACTCGACGAAAAAACAGGTTTTTTCTTGGCGCATTGGGACGGAACAGCGGAAACAGAAGAGCGCATTAAGCAAGAAACCAAAGCAACCATTCGTTGCATTCCTTTCGATGGACCTACAGAACCAGGCGTTTGCATGGTAACAGGAAAACCAAGCGAACGCAGAGTATTATTCGCACGTGCATACTAAGATGGAAGCAAAAGAACAAATCCTTTCCTTGCTGAAAAACAAAAGTGTTTTAAAGCAAGACGTTTTTCACAACACCATAGCGCAATTCAATTCGCTCAAAGAAGTTCTGAAAAATACCGTTCAAGAACTTACCAATCAATTCGGAAAAACAGATGAGCGCGTTTCGTTTGAATACCGCGATCGAGGAGCCTTTCAATGTGAAATACGTGTGGCTGGTGACCTGCTTATTTTTCAAATGCATACCAACGTTTTTCAATTTGAACAAGAAAGTAGTTTTTGGCAAACTGGGTATTTAAAGGAACATCCAGATAACAGCTATGTTGGAACTATAAACGTCTACAACTTCCTTTCAGATTCATTCCGTTACGACAGAACTTCAGACATTGGTTATTTGCTAGCTCGCGTTTTCATTAACAAAGAAAATCATTTCGTGGTGCAAGGAAAAAAGCAACTTGGAATTATGTTCAACGACCTCGTAGCTTCAAACTTCGACGCCACAAGCCAAGTGAAATTTGTTGACCAAGTAGTTCTTTACGCATTGAATTTCGATCTACTAATTCCACCTTACGAAAACCTTCATCAGATTACAGTGGAAGAAATGCAAGACATTAATCACAGCGGAAGTTTAGCTACGGGAAAGCGAATGGGATTTCAATTTACTTCGGTGAAGTAAATTAGAAATTTCGCTACTTCCATCTAAAAACCACTACCGGCAAGCTTTTCGACAAAGCCCGAACTTCCTTGCTTGGATATAAAAACATCTGTCCATCTTTGAATCGAACAGACTGTCTTTCGCTGGTTGACAATTCAATTGCTTTTTGATCTCTGCTTTTCATGGTCCAAGGCAACTGAATTTCAGAAGGAACTTCTTCGCCTTCCTTCAACAAAACAAAAGCGTATTGTTCGCCATGTTTTCCATCAACAAAATAAATATTGTCTTTCTGAAAATTCGGAATGCTTCGGGTGCCGTATATCGCCTCTGAATGAACGCTTGTCCACTCGCCTATTTCTTTCAGACGGGTGTTTACCTCTTCCGGAAAAATTCCCGTTGCTGTTGGTCCTACACCCAGCAATAAATTTCCGCCTTTAGCGATTACTTCAACCAATTTATGAATGACCTCGCGTGAAGTTTTGTATTTGTCTTTCGGAACAAAACCCCACGCATTTCCGAGCGTCATGCACGTTTCCCACGGATAGTCCAATCGCTGTTCAGGAATGCGCTGTTCAGGAGTTCTGTAATTCTCGTATTCGCCGTGAACAGTCCTGTCTACAACAAGAGTTCCTGGATTGTTTCTTCGCGCTATTTCAGCCAAAAGGGGAACATTCACATCCTGACTCCACGCTGGAATGGGGCATTGCCAAGACATCACTTCATCGTTCACTGTTTCCAGCGGACGCACCCAACCACCGTCTAACCAAAGCATATCTACTTTTCCGTACTCCGAAGTCAACTCTGAAATTTGATTGGCCGTGTAATTCTGAAACCGCTTCCATTGTTCAGGAAATTTGCGAATGTCGTAATTGTTGTTGCGCTCTCCGGTTGCAAAGGCATGCCACCAGTAATAATCGGAATGCCAGTCGGGTTTCGAGAAATAGGCGCCTATAAAAAAATCTTCTTTTCGGAATGAATTGAAAACTTCCTTTGTCACATTCGATTTTGGATTCGATTTGAATGGACCGTTCGTGATTTTAAAATCGGAATACTTGCTGTCGAACATGCAAAAACCATCGTGATGTTTGGTTGTAAAAACCAAGTACTTCATGCCCGCAGATTTCGCTGCACTGGCCCATGCCTCCGGATTAAATTGTGTGGGATTGAATTCCTTCGACAAACCGAAATACCATTTCTTGTAATCCTCGTAATTCAATGCTGTGTCTCTTCCCACCCAGTCTTCGTTGCAAATAGACCAAGACTCCACAATTCCAGGAACTGCGTAGATTCCCCAGTGAATAATAATTCCGAATTTCAAATCGCGCCAATGCTCGAGGTTTTCTCGAACCGAAGGGTCATTCGGGTACGTATACGCCTGAGAAGGCTGCGACCAAACGGAAACAAATGAAAACAAAAAAACTATTACAAGTAACTTCTTCATGCGTTGTAAGTATTCGACATTTTTTAGATCTCCAAATTAAAAGCAATTACCTGCATAAGTAGAACAATAATTGCCCACCACAGATGCATTTTTTGTTTGCAAAACGAAAACAAAATGAGCAGGCAGAACATCGCGCCAATTGCGGAAAACAAAGCTGCCACCGTTAGAAAACTCAACACTGCCAGTGCTAAAACAAGGGAAGAAAAAAGATAAATCCAAATCGGTTGCCGGCGATCTTCAGAATGTTCGAGCCAACGGAAAACTAAGGCACTAAAAAAAATAGAAATGGCTGAAACCACATAGATGAAATCTACCATTCCCTTCCACAGAGTAAAAGTAAGCGCAATTAAAATTGCAGGGTATTGGAGGGCTGGTAGCACGAATGCCCAAAAATTACGATGGCCCAAAGCCTTGTATAGAATGTGATTCAGTACGAAAAAATAAATCCACAGCATCGACACATCCAATCCGTCTTGAAGCCATGAAAGCGCAGTCAAACTTAAAAGCAACACCAATGGAAGTTTCAACTTTTCCATCGAATCATCTTCGCATTGAATCACATCGTCGTAGAGTCTCAAACCAATGAGTGTCAAAACAACTTTCATGACGTCGAAAAAAGAAAAAGGATCCACCACCACCAACGGAACACTGAAAAGAAAAATCCAAATGGCTGACAGCAAATAATAGCTTGGTGAAACGTGGTGTGCTAGATAATTTCGGAATAACTGTATCAAGTGGGTCGGTAATTGTTATTTTTGATTGAACTAAAATAGCTCATAACCTCAAAACTACTTATGAAAAAAATAATTCTTGGAATTACCAGTCTAATTTTTATTGCATCATCATTTAGTTCGTGTACCGTTGAAAAGCGTGTGCACCAAGACGGTTATCACATTTCTTGGAAGCACCGTCATGTTTCTCCTTCCGAAATACAGTCAGAACAGACTGTTCAAGTCATCGTTGAACCAACACCTTCGTTGCCTATTGAAAAACCGAACGTTTATTCGGTCGAGACACTTTCATCGGATGTTGCCCCTGACAATGCCGTTCAAATTACCCCTCGCAGAAAAATAAGCTCGCTTGCTCCGAAGCCTTTGTCTTCCATTGATACGGTTATTCCGAAGCAAGAGACGCAACACGACGAGTACTTTTCGAACAACTACACCACTCCATCGAGAACGGTTGATCAGGAAGATTCTAAGCTTGCGAATTGGGCATTGGGACTGGGCATTGGCGCACTCACATCGCCCGTTTGGATAACACTTCTTTTCTTCTTGTTTTTTGCTCTTTTGGGTGCCTCTTGGTCGGGTGTAGGTGTTTGGACAGCCTTGGCCCTAGCCATTCTTATCGGTGGAGGAATATTTATCACTCTTGAGGCGCTCGCAATCACCTTTGCAATTCGCTTTTTGCGCAAGCACGGAAAAGATCCTAAATACGCGAAGTATCGCTCACGCGCCATTGTCGGACTCGTACTCGCCGGAATCTATCCAGCGCTCATGGCAATAAACATTATTTTAGCCATAGCCTTGGCTCTGTAATTTATTTTCCGAACCTTTTCCGGCTATCCGTTCCAATCTTTTCGCTTCGCGCAAAGGATTTCCACTGCTATCCGGGGTACTGAGGAACTGCGTTGTTGGAACTTCGTTATACCTACTTCGTAATCTGAACTGCGTAATTGGAAAATCAGAGATTTTATTCCTACTGCGTAATGGGAATTGAATTGTTAATCTTCCCTTTTCTTACCCTCTCTTAACTTCTCTTACCTTAAGTAAAATTGGAACTGCGTTATTCCTCCCGATAGCTATCGGGATCATAATTCCTACTGCGTAATTGGAAAATCGGAGATTTTATTCCTACTTCGTAATTAAATCGTCGAAGACATTCGCGAAGCATTCGTCGAAGACATTCGTCCAAAGGACATCATTGTCTTTAACAAAAGTAGAATCTTAAAAAAGGAAAACCCTCAACTTTCGTTGAGGGTTTTCTTTGTAGCCCGTAGGGGAATCGAACCCCTGTTTACAGAATGAAAATCTGCTGTCCTAACCCCTAGACGAACGGGCCATTTAGGTTTTGTGGGTGCAAATATACCACCTTTTTGCTTTCCCACAAGCATTCAAACAAAAAAAATTAAAGTCCAATCACTATTCCCGCTTTTATGAAATACGGTCCGCCCCATGCCAACTCACAATTCACTCCTAATTTCTTTCGATAAGGAAAACCAGTAAAGCCAATGGCCACAAGCTGATACTCGGTTAAGCGAGTGCCAAAAGACTTCTTGGCAAAGTTCACATCCGTAGTGTTTTCGCGTATGCCATACCAATTCATATTGGCACTTATTCCAGAATACAACAAACAACTTGTCTTCTTAAATCCGAATACCTTTCGCTTCCTAATGTGCTGAATGTTGTATGAAAACAAAAGCCTCGCTCCTGCAGAACTTTTATTAATATTCCAAGTCACAAAAGGATCGACAGCCATTTGTCCCATCTGATCTCTGTATCTGTAATCCGAAGCATTCACCGTTAGCGCTTGTGTTGTAAAACCAAAGCCAAATATTACACGCCATTTTTTGCGACTCCCCTTCGTTAAAGAAAAATCGCCCGAGAAACTTACTGCCGGTAAAAACGTTTTACTAATCGTCCTGCTCGAGTCGCCAAGCGCACTCACATTGGCATTCAAATTAAACAAACCATAACCAAGACCAGCTGAGACCAATCCGTCCATTCGCCTAATTTGGGCAGCGCAATCGTCAAAAGAAAATAGCAAAA
>CALCNZ010000423.1 GCA_937897625.1 uncultured Flavobacteriales bacterium | reverse complement strand
CGGTTCTCTTCGCTATCGGATTTCCAATCTTCGCAATACTTTTCTTTTTCACTGAAGAAATTTTTGTTTTCCTTTTGGGCGAGACTTGGCGAATGACGGCGGTTTACGCGCACATACTCATACCGTTTATCTTTTTCAACTTTTTAATTTCACCGGTAAGCGCTGTAACTGCGGTGGTGCATAAGCAACACCAATCGTTCGCCTTTTCATTGGTTGGATTAATCCTAAAAATTGTGAGTATTCTTATTGGTGGATTGATGCACGATCCTATCCTTGGCTTTACGCTGTTTAGCCTTTCAGGTGTAGGCATCATGCTGGCCGGAATGCTCTGGTATTGGTACATCGCAAAAGAACGCGAAACATTCAATCATTTGGGCTAAATTTGAACATGCTCAAACGCAGAATTCTTTTTTATTTATCGAAGTGGATAAAGCCTGTTATGGTTGGACGTTACAAGCGTTCCGACGGAACAGTTCTTCCGCTCACGCGCATTTGCAGTTCTACTTTTTTGCAAGGTGAAAAGAATTTTTATGTGGAAGACAATGTCTACATCGGACATGCGAATTTCATTGATGCCTCTAACGGATTATCGATTGAAGAAGGATGTCAGATTACAAACTTCGTGAGCATCATTACACATTCCAGTCACGACGCTATTCGTTTATACGGAAAGCACTACGCTTCAGCGCCAAACAAATTGGCCTACAACGAAGGTCAAGTGAAAATTGGAAAGTATTCTTTCATTGGTCCTCACGCTGTGATAATGCCCGGAACAACTCTTGGAAAAGGAAGCTTGGTTTCGGCATACAGTTTCGTGAAGGGTTCTTTCCCTGACTATGCGATCATTAGCGGAAATCCTGCAGTGATTGTCGGAGACACACGCGATCGCGACAAGAAATGGTTGGAAGAAAACGAAACGCTTCAAGCGAATTACAAATCTTGGAACGAAGCGTAAGATGAAGAATAAGCGATTGCTCATCATCGGGAGTTCTTCCATTCACACCGAAAACTTTTTTCAATTGATGAAAGAAGAATTCGCTGAAATCAAATTAATTTCAGATGTAAATTTCAGTTTGTGGAGTCTTTCAGCGCAATTCAACACAGCAAAAAAAATTCGAAAGATTGCTCGCGACTTCAATCCAGATATTGTTCACATTCATCAGGTCAACAGCATTGCCTATTATGCGCTGAAAGCCATTCTTCCATTGGGCATTCCCAATG
>CALCNZ010000422.1 GCA_937897625.1 uncultured Flavobacteriales bacterium | reverse complement strand
GCTTCGCTCTTCGCGGCCATTGGTGCTGCGGTTGATAGCGATTCAGACACGCAACAATTCATGCTTCCTGTAACGTTGCCGTTGGTGTTTTCCTACATTGTATCTGCCATGCTAATCACCAATCCGGAAAGTCCCATTGGAAATTTCTTCAGCATTTTTCCACTCACTTCACCCATTACAATAATGGTGAAAACAGCCATTGGGAACATTGGCGTATGGCATCTGATTAGTTCCATGGCTGCTTTAATTGCGGCGTTCTTATTCTTTATTTGGTTGGGTGGAAAGATTTATCGCGTCGGCATTTTGTCGTACGGAAAAAAAGTGAGTTACAAAGATTTATGGAAATGGATACGTCAGTCGAATTAAACAACAATCAGCGCGTAGCCATCATAGACTGCGGAACCAACACCTTCAATTTATTGGTGAAGGAAAAGGTGGAAGGAAAGTGGAAGACACTTTTCAAAACCAAACTTCCAGTAAAGCTAGGGGCAGGCGGATTCTCTGAAAATATACTCATGCCCAATCGCATGGCTCGCGGACTAGATGCATTGTTTTCATACAAGAATGTTATTGACTCGCTTGGAGTGAAAGACGTTCGCGTATTCGCGACCAGCGCAGTGCGTGAGGCTTCCAACGGTAACGAGTTTGTGGCTAAGGTGAAGAAGCATTTGAATTTCGACATGGAAGTTATTTCCGGAGATCGCGAAGCGGAACTCATTTTTAAAGGCGTGGTTCAAACCACAGAAGAAATCAAAGAAGACTATTTAATCATGGACATTGGCGGGGGTAGCACGGAATTTATTTTCGTCCGCGATCAAGAGCCGTTGTGGCGAAAAAGTTATTTGCTCGGAGTAAGCCGTTTACACGGAATGCTCAATCCTGCTTCAAGAATTAATCAAGACGACGTTCACCGACTTCGTGCGCATCTGAACAACGAGTTGCAAGATTTGATTTCTTTCTTGAAGGAAAATCCTGTGCGTGTTTTGGT
Organism: uncultured Flavobacteriales bacterium; assembly: GCA_937897625.1. GTDB lineage: Bacteria > Bacteroidota > Bacteroidia > Flavobacteriales_D > Sanyastnellaceae > CAIZGX01. The sequence continues at coordinate 215 of CALCNZ010000422.1, read as the reverse complement.
TGGATCTTCAGGGTCTTTCGATACGTTGTTTGATATGTACCAATTCGGCGTAGCCGAAGGTTCTGTGAAAGGTGTTACACAAGATGCGAAGCAAGGTTCTTCGAAAGGTGTTTCACAAGGTTCTTCGAAAGGACCTTCGGCGAAGCCGACCTTGCTTGTACCTTTCAACGAACCTTTCAACGAACCTACGGAACGTCCTTTCAACGAACCTTTCA
>CALCNZ010000421.1 GCA_937897625.1 uncultured Flavobacteriales bacterium | reverse complement strand
TTTCACGGCAATGATAGATGACCCGCCTGGTAAGATTGGAGTAGTGTCGCAAGTTGGTACAGTGCAACCGCAAGAACCTTTACACTTGCTCAAAGTCAATGGCTCAGTTCCTGAGTTTGTTACTTTGAATTCGCAAGCACCGTTTCCGCCGAAAGCTACAGTTCCGTAATCGTGTACTTCTTTATCTACAGTAATAGCCGGTCCGGTTACTAACTGTGTTTGAGCATTGGCAGCGATTCCAAATCCAATGGCAAGCGCTAGAGAGAAAATTACTTTTTTCATGTTTGAGTATTTTAAAAAATTATTCGATGACTTCACCTTTAATGGTAAGAACTGTTGGTTTTCCTTCTGGGTTGTTCCAATTTACCATAACTGTTTTGGTGAATGGTCCCATTCTGTTTGTGTCGTAGTGAACGGTAATTGCAACGCTTTTTCCTGGCTCGATAGTGGTGTTAGGGTCGCATTTAGGGGTTGTACAACCGCAAGAACCTTGACAAGAACTGATGATTAGATTTTGATCTCCGGTATTTGATAATTCGAAAGTACAATTACCATCGGAACCTTTTTTCACTTGACCGTAGTTGTGTTCTAATTCTGTTGGGGTTAACATCGGAGCTCCGAATGTTGTGATTTTTCCAGGCTGCGCTTCAGCACATCCAGCAAGACCTAAGAAGAAGGCCACTGCAGCAAAAAGGGTAAAATTGATTTTCATATTGATTAATTGTTAGTTTTCAAATATCGGTAAGAATTTTTAAAGTCGCTAATGATTAACTAAAAGCGTGCCACTTCGAAGAATATTATTTGATGATTCAGAAATTGTATAAATTCCATTCGAGAAATTAGAGGTGTCGATGTTTCTAAATTTACCTTTTCCCATTTCACGGAAAATAAGTCTTCCTTGTGTATCTCTTATTTCTAGCGTGCTTGCAGGTAAGAGTCCAGAAACATGAAGAATGTCTTTGGTTGGGTTGGGATACAAATTGAATGACGTGTTTATTTCCTCTGTAATGGAAACGATAAAGGAGTTAGCCGTGCACCCGAATTCATTTATGTAATCGCAAGAAAAGAATTGACCTATAGAATCTGCAACGCTAAGCAAAGAGTCTACATGGATTGTGCCGTCTATGATCCAAGAAACGTTGTCTTGATTTGCACAGTTGCTGCAGGTTACAAATCCATTTTCAATAACCAAGGCGGGTGTAGTTCCTCCGTTAACGATTAACGCAGCAGCTGGACTGTTGGCGCTTGTATTGCTCAAAGTGCAGGATAGATAGGGCGCGTAATTATTGGGAGTTGTGTAATTGAAATTGTATGATTCGAGATACGAGAGCGGGATATTGCCGTTTCCGTTGCCTAGGAAGAGTTCGCAAGAAAGGCCCGGAATGAAATCCGTTGCATTGACAAAAGAAGCTTGCAACGGAGCACAACCCTCACTTGGTGTGAAGTTCAAGACAGGCTGAATAACTAACAGAGGTTGTGAAACCTGAGACAAGCATCCTTGGTTCGAAGAGGACTGAGCAGTGTAATACCCATTTAGATAAATTCCATTTTGCAGCGTGCTAACGACAGTGCTTCCTTGGGCAAAGGCAACATTGTCTAAGTAATACTGCGTAGATACTCCTGCGCAATTCGAGCACAAAACTGCTCCATACGCTGAAGTTAGCACTGGCGTTGAAGCATTCGGAAATACGGTAATGTTTGGACCATTTTCTGTAAACGTAGCACCATTCAAGGTGCATTCGAGGGTTGTTGTATATACCCCGTCTGTGGCGTAGTTCAGCGTATTGGTTTGGTTGAGTGGGTAGTCTGTTCCATTGGAATGAAGAATGCAAGACATTCCATTAAACGAAGGCGTTGTGTTCGCTGCTAGAACGCTTAAGGGTCCGCACCCTTGGTTCGTGCTAAGCGTAAACGAAGGGAAAATTTGTAGCAGACTATCTGTCGTTGCCGTACAACCGAATTCGTTCGTGATGGTTCCGTAGAAATAACCACTGAGGTTATTTGATCCAATATTCAGGGGATTGGCAGAGGCGTATAAGCTCAATCCATTGAGTGTCCAAGCAATTGAATTTGTTGCAGGTAAGTTTGAAGCAGTTATAAATCCTGCATTGTAACTCAACGCACTTGGAGTGGGGTTTGGATGAACTGTGATTGCCGTGTTACTGAAATATCCCGAAGTGTTTCCAACTGAGCACGTCATTTCAGGTGCATAATTACCTGAAGCTGTGTAGTTCAATTGAGCAGTTGTATTGAACGGTGAGCTGGCACCACCATTGCCATCTGCAATACTACACGTCATTCCGTTTACAGGGTCAGTAGTATTGGAAAGCAAAGCCGTAAAAGGTCCACAACCTTCCGCAATCACCGCGACATAACTCGGCTGAATAACGAGCAAGGGAAGGCTTGATGTAGAGCATCCGTGAATATCTGTATAGGTTGCAGAATAGTATCCGTTTTCGAAAATGCCATTTATAAATGTTGAAATGGTATTCGTTGTTAAATTCAAATTACTGCCGTCCAGAGTCCAAGAAACCGTTTGACTAACGCTATTGTTTGTCGCACTTACTTGTCCATATGTAGAGGTTAGCGTTGGTGCAGTTGGATGTGCGAAAGCGGTTATGGTCGGCGAACTAAAAGATCCAGAAATGTTTCCAACGGAGCATGTCATTTCCGGAGCGAAATTGCCGGCGTCGTTGTATGTCAATTGAGCGTTGGAATTGAATGGAACGCTGGCTCCGCCTATTCCGTTTGCAATGCTGCAAGTCATTCCGCTTACCGGGTCAGTGGTGTTGGAAAGAACTGCGATTAGTGGGCTACATCCTTCTCCCACAATAGCTTCGTAGCGTGGTTGAATAACGAGCAATGGTGAACTTGATGTGGAACAACCGTTGGCGTCTGTATAGGTTGCTGTGTAGTATCCGTTTTCAAATATTCCATTCATGAATGTTGAAATGGAATTAGAAGTTAAATTCAAATTATTTCCATCGAGACTCCAAGTAACGTTGTATCCAAGCGTGTTATTTATTGCATTCACTTGTCCGTAGCTCGAGCTTAGTGAAGGCGCAGATGGATGGCTGAAAACAGTTATTGGATCAAGCACATAAGTGTTAGAGTATGTTCCGGCATGACAGTATAAGGTAGGTTGGTATATGCCTGGAGTGCTGAAGGTGTAGTCAAATGACGTGTTAATTGGAAAATAGCCTTGGCCGGGTATAAGAATTTCGCATTGAATGCCGGCCGACATATTTGTGTTATTCGTAATAGTGGTACTGAGCGGGTAGCAACCTTCTGAAACAGCGGTTGTGGCATTTATTTCTAAAACGAAATAATAACCGGTGTCGGAAGTACAGCCGAATTCATTGGTGTACACGGCGGCATAATTTCCGTTTTGGAAGTTATTGTTGAAGTAGGTGCTAATGCTTTGAGCGGAGGAGCTTACGTTCAACGGGCTTCCGTTTAAGAACCATTGAATGGTATATCCGTTGTTATTCGTAGCTTGAATTGCATTTGCACCGTAGCTCAAAACAGGAGTGGCGGGAATAGGGTGTGATTCTATTGGGAGATTATTCAATGAATAATAATTATTGCCGAAAGCGGTGCAAATTTCTACCATTGCAAAACTCTCTGGAGCCCCCATTGAATAAGAGTAGGGAGACGTAAAATAATTTCCTGGATTGTTGGAATTTTCGAAATGACAAGCTAACGTTTGACTTGAAACGGTTGTGTTTTCAAATAGAACAACGTTGGGTCCGCAAGTTGAATTTTGTGTTGATTGGTAAGTAGGAATGACAAAATACATAGAATCGGAGTAGACCATACATCCGAGATCATTTGTAACCACGGCTTGATAAAATCCATCTGCTACGTAGCCTAAAGAGGGGTCAATTACATTTCCAATGAAGTTTGAAACAGTTTGATTGTATAACCATGCAACTGAATTCAGTGAGTCTGTGGATATGGATATGAATGGGTAATTGAGTGTAAGACCCGATACTGTTGGCATTGGAGCAATGATAATAGTATCTGTGACTGAGGTGGAAACCTGAGTGCCTTGAATAAGCGTAAGTTGAATAGCGTAGTTTCCTGCTTGCGCGTATAGGTGATTGTAGGCGGGTGCGCAATAGTTGACAACTGTTCCGTCTCCAAAATCAACGACACACGAGTCCAATGCAGAGTACTGTGTTTGATTGATGGCTGCTACCGTGTCCAGCGCACAGAAGTGATGTGCCGTAACTGCAATAGATGCAGTATTGTATGCACAGCTATAGTCATCTGTATTCGCTGTTGGATCGAAGTTGTTGGCAAAAGGGTCAATGCAACCGTAGTAAATGCAGCTTTGGTTGTTGGTGTTGGCTTGAGGATTGAAGTTGTCTGCGCTTGGGTCTAGACAACCGTAAATGATGCAACTTCCGTTTTCAACATTTGCAAGCGGGTTGAAGTTCGAAGCGTTTGGATTTGTGCAACCGGGTATAACACACGTAGGATCTATTCCATCGCAGTTTTCGTCTGTTCCATTTCCACAAATTTCTATTGCTCCGGCATTTATACCTGGATTAGCATCGTTGCAATCTCCGAGAATACCTCCTGAAGTTGAGTAATTGGCACCTTGCGAAACGCATGCGCTCAGCGAGGATAAGTAATATCCGTCGTGATCTGCATCGAGGTAGTATGTTAAGAAAATGACACCCTCATTGATAAGACCATTGCAGTTGTCGTCAATTGTATTGCAGATTTCAGTTGCTGCTGGATTTATTGTTGGATTGGTATTGTTGCAATCGTTATTGTTGGTCACATATCCTGTTCCCGGATTGTTGCAGGAATTTATCGCTGTTCCAGCTCCATATCCATCGCTATCAGTGTCTAAATAATAATTAAGAAACGTTAAGCCTTCGTCAATTAAGCTATTGCAGTTATCATCTACCGAATTGCAAATTTCTACCGCCCCTGGTCTAATTGCTGCGTTTGCATTGTTGCAGTCAGCGTTGTTTGCAACATAACCTGCCCCCGGATTTGAGCAAGCGTTAATCGGAGTTCCAGCCCCAGCGCCATCTCCGTCTGTATCTATGTAATAATTAATGAACACAATACCGTCATCTATTAGGGCATTGCAATTGTCGTCGACGCCATTGCAAACTTCCAATGCATTTGGACGTATTGAAGCATTTGTATTGTTACAGTCGGTGTTGTTCGTAACAAAACCAGCACCAATGGGACTGCATGAGTTTGTTGCTGGACCGGCACCGAAGCCATCGTTATCGGTATCTGCGTAATAATTTATGAATGTCAGACCGTCGTCAATAAGAGCATTGCAGTTGTCGTCTACTCCATTACAAATTTCAACAGCAAAAGGCTTAATTGCTGGGTTGTTATTGTCGCAATCGTAATTGTTCGTCACATAACTATTTCCTATTGGAATGCAGGAAGATATTGCCGATCCGGCCCCGTAGCCATCGAAATCAGAATCGATGTAATAATTTACAAATACGAGACCTTCATTAATTTGTCCGTTGCAATTGTCGTCAACTGCATTGCAAATTTCTATTGCAGTAGGTTTAATGAGTGCGCTGGCATCGTTACAATCTGTATTGTTCGTGACGTAACCAGTTACTGTTACACATGAACTTTGGCTAACACTTGGATTTCCGAATCCATCTCCATCTGCATCTGCGTAGTAAGTGATGAAAGTTATTCCTTCGTTAATTTGACCGTTGCAGTTGTCGTCAACAGTATTGCATATTTCTATTGCAGTAGGGCGAACGCTCGCATTGTTGTCGTTACAATCTGTTGAATTGGTAACGAATCCAACCGGAACGGTACAAGATGATTGAGAGGATAATGGATTTCCGAATCCATCTGCATCTAAATCTGCATAATAGGTTATTGGCAAAATACAAGATCCATCATTGACGGTGGCGATAGATGAATAATTGCACGCTGTTGGAATGGTGCATCCATTCACAACACAAGACCCATCGTACCAATTGGCGTTGGCATTGTAGTTCGAAGCCGTTGAATAGATGCATCCGGGGATATCGCAAGATCCGTCATCAATGGTTGCTGTTGGAACGTAATTGTTCGCCAGCGGATTTAAGCATCCTGGGGTTTGGGTAAGTGTGAAAAGGTTCATTCGAACCACAGGCATTTTTGCCATGAAAAACAAGCCGTTGCTCTCTGGGTAGCGAACGAAGCTGGTTTGATCAATTGCAGCTCCACTTCTACACACTTTGAACGCTTGCGAGCCAACGGTGTTTCCAACCATAACAATGTACACGCTGTCGGCATAAAGTGTCAAAGGAGTTTGCAATTGCAAGGTGATTAAACGTTGCTGCCCGATAGCGTTGATGTCCCAAGCATTAATTGGGTATACAACTGAAGTTGCTTGAACGTTTGTAAAATCGTTTTTGTAAATGGTCGCTTGAATTGTAGTTCCAATGGTGGTTCCAGGTCCAACTGCAACCGCAACGGAGGTGCACTTTACAGTGTTTGATCGTCCTTCGAAAATATTACCAACCTGATAGGTTTGTCCGGCGTAAAGCGCACTCGGAGTGAAAGCGTCTTCCATTGGACCTTCATCACGTGCATATTGATAATCGGTGATGTAGTAATCGAGAGTGTCTTTGTTGTTGTTTGGCGACTCGTCTGTTTGCGTCTGATTAACTTGATAGGCAATTCTGAAATAACCGGTGGTAACACTTGGGGTAAATCCTGTTGTTAATGTGTAGGTTGCTGTAGCGCCTGCAGTTACTGTTGAATTGGCCGATGTTTGATTGTATAAAGCGGTATTCGAGATCGGAAGAGCGTCGTGTAGGGAAAGAGTGTCTTCGCCTGTGTAGATC
>CALCNZ010000420.1 GCA_937897625.1 uncultured Flavobacteriales bacterium | reverse complement strand
TATTCCAAATGCCCGAACTCGCCTCGTTCAAACTGATGGAAAGCATCCATGAGTTCTTGCTTGGTATTCATTACGAAAGGACCGTAGGCTGCGATAGGCTCTAGGATAGGCTCTCCGGAAAGGATGAGCACCACTGCATCTTCTTCGCAAGAGATGCTAAACGCTTCGCCGTCGTTGCTGAAGAGCGCGAAGTGGCTAGTGCCAACTGCGTGCTCTCCGTTTACAATTATGTTTCCTGAAATAACAAGTGCTGCTGTGTTGTTTCTGTCGCAGAAAGAAAAATTCGCTGTTCCCCCAGCGTTCAATTTTACATTGAAGAGATTCACCTCGGTGAACGTTGAAGCAGCCCCTTTGTTGAACTCGTAGTTTCCTGCAATCACTTCAACAAGACCGCCGTTGTTCGGAAGCTCAACTTTCGGAATGTTAGTATTCAAGATCTCTTGGTACTTCGGTTTGGAGAGTTTGTCTGAAGCAGGAAGATTCACCCACAGCTGAACCATAGAGAAAATTCCACCGGCTTTAGCGAATTCTTTTTCGTGATATTCTTTGTGAAGAACTCCTGAAGCTGCGGTCATCCATTGCACATCGCCTTCTCCAATGATGCCGCTGTTTCCGGCACTGTCGTGATGCGCAACTTTTCCTTTGTAGGCAATGGTTACCGTTTCAAATCCTTTGTGCGGATGAACACCCACGCCCTTTTGCACATCAGTAGGAGGGAAGTAATGCGGAGCCGCATAATCCAACATAATGAACGGATTCATTCTTTCCATACTCAAATAGTAATCGGGAATGAAGTGATGCACTTTGAATCCGTCTCCAACGAAATTGGTTGGCGGCGGCGGTATAATGGATTGAAGGGTTCTTTTCATAAGTGTTGCAAATTTACATCAATTACATGCTCATATCTTGCGAAGCACCTTTCGAAGAATCTTTGCTTAGGCAATCTTAGGTAGCATCTTTTTTAATTTGGTCTCTAATTTCTACACTCATAGATTTTGATCAAAGTCGGTTCAACCAGTTCATTCAAGTTCCCTTTCAGTCCTTTATAGAATCCGATGTCTACCGTTATTCCAATGCTCAATTCGATTTGATGCTTGAGTTTTAGAAGGTCGAAATAGGAGAATTTGTTTTTGTTTTTCAGTTCAATTAAAATGTCAATATCGCTATCATTAGTTTGACTCCCTTTTGCATAAGATCCGAATACAAAGGCTGTTTTTACTTCATGGATTTCAGCAATACATGCCTTTATTTTTCCTTTCAAATCTTTTAAGGAAGGGGCTTTTAGTTTTCGGCTTACGGAATATTCCACCTGTCTTTCCGCAAGAATGAGTGCGTCTTTGGCAGTTGGTTCATCCTTTATAACGGAATAAATACGGTCAGAAAGCCAGAGGGTGTTCAGTTCCTCAATTTCAACTTTATAGTATTTCGCAAGTTTTTCAAGAAGATTTTTCGGGATAGCACGCTGCCCGCGTTCCATTTTGCTCAGGAGGCCAGAATCACAACCAATGGCTTTACCAGCTTCTATAAGCGTAATGTTTTTGTTTTCTCGAAGAGTTTTTACTCGGGTTCCTAATTGTGACATAAAAAATCAATATTGACAAATATAGTCAAAATAAGAATACTTACATTTGTTGCATGAACAAAGACGAAATGCACTGCTTGGGAAAGATCACCAAGCTTCATGGATACAAAGGGGAGTTGACAGTTTTTCTGGATACCGCGAAGGTGGCTGATTACAAAGAATTGAAATTCCTTTTTCTGGAAATGAAAGGCAGTTTGGTTCCCTATAAGATTGAACTCTTCGAACCGAAAACGAATGACTCGGCTAAAGTTCGATTGGCTGGAATTAACGACGAAGCCTCTGCGAAAGAATTGTTAAAGTCTTTGGTATACGTTCGTTTGTCTGAACTTTCGGTGAAAGACGAAGACCGCAGAGATATGGTGAATTGGGTCGGATACACTGTTTTCGATCGCAACCACGGAAATATTGGCGTGGTGGAAGAGGTGGTTGAAAACAGAAAGAATCCACAACTCGAAATTCGTCACAACACGGGCAAACTCATCTTACTTCCCCTTCAACCTGAATTCGTATTGGAGATAGATGATAAAAGTCAAACCATTTCCACAGCCGCTCCTGAAGGCTTGATCGAACTGTATTTAGAATAATTAATCAACATTTCAAACCATTAATGGTTGAGAAAGGGACGAGTTTCAAGGAATTTCGCCCCTTTTTTTATTCTTACATTTGTCGAACGATTCAATGATAGTCGAACCAAAAATTTATTCATGACAAACATCGGTACACGTCCCGAAGGTGCAACACTAGCCTACCTCGGTCTTAAACATGTTTCCACTGCATATTGGAACATGACTCCTGCAGAATTGGTTGAAGAAACCATTTTACTTTCTCAGGGAACACTCACGAATACTGGCGCTTTAGCCATTGATACCGGAGAATTCACCGGAAGATCTCCAAAAGACAAGTTTATAGTGAAAGACGCTTCTACCGAAAATAGCGTTTGGTGGAGCCAATTCAACATTCCTTTCGATTCAGAAAAATTCACACGTTTGTACGAGCGTATGTGCGCATACCTGAACGGACGCGAAGTATATGTGCGCGACGCTTATGTATGCGCAGACCCACGCTATCGTATGAATGTGCGCGTGGTGACAGAATTTCCTTGGAGCAACATGTTCGCAAGCAACATGTTCTTGCGTCCAACGGCGGAAGAGTTGACTACCATGACACCAGAGTGGCACGTCATCTGTGCACCTGAGTTTATGGCTGTTCCAGAAATCGATGGAACACGTCAGCACAATTTCGCAATTATTGATTTCACCAAGAAAATGGCCATTATTGGTGGAACGGGTTACACCGGCGAAATCAAGAAAGGAATCTTTACAGTATTGAACTATGTTCTTCCACACGAGAAGAATGTATTGTCCATGCACTGCTCAGCAAACGTTGGTAAAGACGGAGATACCGCCGTGTTCTTCGGTCTTTCAGGAACAGGTAAGACCACATTGTCTTCTGATCCAAACAGAAGATTGATTGGTGATGACGAGCACGGATGGACCGATTCAACAGTATTCAACTTTGAAGGTGGATGTTACGCGAAGACGATTGACTTGTCTCGCGAGAAAGAGCCACAGATTTATGATGCGATTAAGTTCGGAGCGTTGTTGGAGAACATTGGTTTTGAAGACGATGGAGTAACTCCTGATTACGCCGATAGCGCGAAGACAGAGAACACCCGTGTGAGCTATCCGTTGGAGCACATCGACAACACGATGAATCCAAGTGTGGGTGGAATTCCAAAAAATATTTTCTTCTTGACTTGCGATGCGTTCGGTGTATTGCCTCCGATTAGCAAGCTTTCGAAGGAGCAAGCGATGTATCAATTCATTAGCGGTTACACTGCGAAAGTTGCAGGTACTGAGGCAGGAATTACAGAGCCAACAACGACCTTCAGTGCATGTTTCGGAGCGCCATTCTTACCGTTGCATCCAACAGCTTATGCTGAGATGTTAGGAAAGAAGATCGACGAGAGCGGAGCACAAGTTTGGTTAATCAACACGGGTTGGTCAGGCGGTTCTTACGGCGTAGGAAGCCGAATGAAATTGAGCTTCACACGCGCCATGATCACTGCAGCGTTGGAAGGAAAGTTGAACGATGTTGAATTCGCAACACACGAAGTGTTCGGATTGGCTATGCCAACTTCTTGTCCAGAGGTTCCAGCTGAAATGTTGAATCCACGTAACACGTGGGCAGACAAAGACGCTTACGATGCGAAAGCGAATGAGTTGGCTGAGAAGTTTGTTACCAACTTCGAGAAGTTTAAGGACTACGCCAGTGAAGCGTTGCTTTCGGCCTCTCCTAAGGTAAAAGCAAAAGCTTAATTTTAATATTGAAATGAGAAAGGCCTGTTGCATTGGATTAATTCTTTTGCTACAGGCCTGTTCGTCATCTGACCCTGTTGAAAACCAGACTTATTCAAAACCGAATGAACGTTCGGTTTATTCAAAGAAGGAGCAGAACATTATTTCAT
>CALCNZ010000419.1 GCA_937897625.1 uncultured Flavobacteriales bacterium | reverse complement strand
AGAACAACCAAGGTGGCAACGGTGCCATTGTAACTTCTATCTGCTCAGGAACTGCTTTAAGCGCGCTTCCAACCACTTCGAACAATAGCATTGCTGGAACATGGTCGCCTGCGTTGAACAACACTGCAACGACGACCTACACGTTCACTCCAACAACGGGACAGTGTGCTTCAACAACGACCATGACCATTACCGTAACTCCTGCAACAACGTACTACGCAGATGCAGACGGAGATAGCTTCGGAAATGCGGGCTCTACACAAGCGGCTTGTAGCCAACCTTCAGGTTATGTTACAAACAACACCGATTGTAACGACAACAACAACGCTGTTAAACCAGGTGCCTCAGAAGTGTGTAACAACATAGACGACAACTGTAACGGACAAATAGATGAGGGTGTTTCGAACACCAGTGTATCAACGGTTACAGCTTGTACCTCATACACTTGGGCTGCAAACAACACCACCTATACAGCTTCTGGAAGTTATACCACTGGGTCTGGATGTAACACGCAAGTTCTTAACTTGACGATTACCGCACCGAATTTGATGTACTATTCAGACAATGATCATGATGGCTACGGAGCTGGAAACGGACAAAATTACTGTGCGAATCCAGGTGTAGGTTTTGCAGATAACAATACCGATTGTAACGATAACGACACGAATGTTAATCCGGGCGCCACAGAAACTTGTACGAATGCAATCGATGATAACTGTGACGGAACCATTAACGAAGATGCTTCGGGAAGTGCAACACTTTACTACCTCGATGAAGATGGCGATGGTAGTTACTCTACCACGGCTATCCCGATGTGCGCTGTGCCAACAGTAGGATTTACGACAAACTCAAGCTTCGCTTTAGATTGTAATGATAACAACGCATCAATTAACATTAACGCAGTTGAAATTTGCGGAAACAACATTGACGAAGATTGTATTGGTGGAGATTTAGTTCCTTCATATTACACCTCTCGTCAATCAGGTCCTTGGACTTCGGCTTCTACTTGGAATAAGTCTTGCGACAACAGCACTTACGATGCTGCAGCCTACGCTCCGGGAGCAGATTACGCCGGTATTGTAACCATTGCTGCATCACACGCGGTAACAGTTGGAACCAACGATGCATACATTGCATCGGCTGGAAACCTAAACATTAACGCTACCGGTTCGTTAACGATAAATGGAAAAATGAGTTTGAGCCAATCGTTGGTGAATGATGGAACACTAACGGTAAACAATGGTGCATCGTTCCTTCAAACATCTACTACTGGAGTGAATACAGGAAACGGATCTTACGTTGTGAATATGAACCTTACCGGAGCAAGTAACGGAACAGCACCTACCGGTCGTTACTGGTACATTGGTTCACCCATGAATAACACGAACATCAACAATACTTTCTACAACACAAACACTATGACACGTGTTTGGGAATATCTTCCATTAACAAACGCTTGGAATGCTATTATCAATAGCTCTACTGGTTTTGTATCACCTTCTGTAACTAACATGTCAACTGGAATA
>CALCNZ010000418.1 GCA_937897625.1 uncultured Flavobacteriales bacterium | reverse complement strand
AACGGTAGTGACTCTGTATCTCGCTTGCGCATTCACCACCAAACCACTCGCCACCGCTAACAAAAGGAAAAGCATCTTTTTCATTTCAACATATTTCGACAAATATAAGTGCGTGCGAACTTTAAGATTAACTTTGCAACCTCATTCGCAGAATACCATGTTTGAAAATTTATCCGATAAGTTAGAAAGAGCCCTCAAAGTCTTAAAAGGACACGGCCAAATTACAGAAGTCAACGTTTCTGAAACGTTGAAGGAAGTGCGTCGTGCGTTGTTAGACTCTGACGTTAGTTACAAGACCGCTAAAGAATTCGCCGATCGAGTAAAAGAGAAAGCGCTTGGACAAAAGGTTCTGACAGCCATTAGCCCTGGACAATTATTGGTGAAGATTACCCAAGACGAGTTGAAAGACTTGATGGGCGGGGAACACAGCGAACTGAACTTCCAAGGAAATCCGGGTATTATCTTAATGAGCGGTTTGCAAGGTTCGGGTAAAACAACATTCTCTGGAAAGCTTGCGAATTACTTAAAAACGAAGAAAGGAAAGAATCCACTGTTGGTGGCTTGTGATATTTATCGTCCAGCTGCGATTAACCAGTTGCATGTCGTGGGAGACAGCATTGGCGTTAAAGTCTATAGCGAACCCGATAACAAAGACGCTGTTTCAATCGCGAAAAATGCTCTGGCCTTCGCGAAGCAAAACGGACACAACGTGATCATTGTCGATACTGCCGGACGTCTTGCCGTTGACGAGCAAATGATGACCGAAATCGCTGCAGTGAAGGAAGCCCTTCAACCCACAGAGACCTTGTTCGTGGTAGATGCCATGACCGGTCAAGATGCTGTGAATACTGCAAAAGCGTTTCATGACAGATTGAATTTCGACGGTGTTATTTTAACGAAGTTAGACGGCGATACCCGCGGTGGAGCTGCGTTAAGCATCAAGAGCGAAGTAAACAAACCCATTAAGTTTGTTGGTACGGGTGAGAAAATGGATGCGCTCGATGTGTTCTACCCCGAGCGTATGGCTAGCCGTATTCTTGGAATGGGTGACGTTGTTTCCTTGGTTGAAAAGGCACAAGAGCAATTCGACGAAGAACAAGCGAAGCGTCTTGAAAAGCGAATTAAGAAAGACCAATTCGACTTCAACGATTTCTTGGATCAAATAGGACAGATAAAGAAAATGGGTAGC
>CALCNZ010000417.1 GCA_937897625.1 uncultured Flavobacteriales bacterium | reverse complement strand
ACGCTCTTCCGATCTTATCTCCGACAAAATTTAATGTAGCGCTCTTGCGCCGTTAATGCTAGATTATCCATGACCAGCTGCTGGTGTGCTACCAATGCATTTTCCGAAATTATTCTGAAGTATCGCTCGAACGGTGTAACCAAATCGAACAGCTTCAATTGGTCTTCTCGCGATAACAAAAGCACTTCCGAGGCCTCAAGTGCTTCAATAGATATTCGATTGGGCTGTTGCGCAATCATGGAATAATTATCGGCAATCCACCAATTAGAGGGTGCAAATTGCAGCACAACCTCGTGACCATTTTCGTCGATTTGAAAACTACGCAAACACCCATTCACAATGAATGCTGCGTCAGTCGCAATTTTCCCGGGAGTTAATAGAAGTTCTTTTTTGTCGAGTTTCTTAGGTCGAAGAAAGTTCACAAAAATTTCCGCTTGTTCTTCCGACAATGAAACATGCTTCAAAACTTGCTGAACAGCAGGATTGTCAAGGGCTGCCATGGATTTATTTTCTTGAATAGTATTCAAGCGCCGCCGAAAGTCGTTGCGAAATTTCTTTTCGAAGGGAAGCTGGTTTCAATACTTCAACCTCGTTGCCGTAGCTGAGAACGAAATTGTAGAGCTCTTGACACGGATGCAATTCAAACTGAAAATCGGTTACTTCTTTCGATTCTTTTATTTTCTTTTGTGAAGAATGAAGAGGCTGTGTTTCTACCAACTTGGCAGCAACAGTTGAAAATCGAAGTTCAATCTTTTCAGGCTTACCCGTGCTCTCTGAAATACCCATGCTGTATTTGAAAAACGTTTCCGGAGAAAATCCTTTGGGTACAGAGAACTTCGTTTTATTCGGTTCAATGGAAACAATGCGTTCCAATCCGAACGTCAAAATTTTATCGCGTTCAGGAACAAAGGCCACCAAGTACCAGCGGTTCAGATATTCCTTCAATAACAACGAGTGAATGGTGTATTGCTTGACTTCGTTTTCTTTAAAACTTTGATAGAAAAGTTTGCACGCTGTTTTAGTTTTTGCGGCTTCGAGCAGAGGTCCCAAGAATTCGTTTCCTTGACTAACAGTGCTCGTTTCAAATTGAATTAAAGCCTTGTGTTTTTCCTCTTCAATGGAAGAGTTCAAATTCACTCGTTGAATAATTTTATCAACGGCACTTTCGTATTGTGAAAGAAGGGGGACGTGACGAAACTGATTCAAGATAGCCGCCGCGAAGCGAATGGCTTCAATGTCTTCATCGACAAGATTTAATTCGTTAATCGAATAATCTTCTTCCGTGTAGAAATAACCTTTGTGGGTTCTGTTGTATTCGATGGGAGCGTAGTAGCCTAACTCGCTCTCGTTCTTCATGGCCCAAATGTCTTTGTCTATGGTGCTCAGCGAAATCTGATCGGCACCTGAGCCGTATAAGGCATCTGCACAGGCCTCACGCAAATCTTCTCTACTGGGGAAAGGTTTCCCTTTGTTCGTTAAACAACGATCAATGATGCGGTAGCGAAGAAGTGCGTATTTATTGGCCGGCATTTTTTAATTAGAATGGCAAATCGTCTCCGTCTGCGTCGTTGTCTGCAGGATTGCTATTCATCACTGGAGCAGCTGCAGGAGCGGCTGAATTACCCATGGTTGAAGGATTGCTTGCAGTGGTGTTTCCAGCAGCAGCAATGTCCATTGCCCACATATCCAAAGAAACGAAGTGTCTTCCGTTGTACTCTCTTCCACGAAGATTGAATTTCACTTTCACCACATCGTTTTCTTTGAAATTCTTCAAAGTATCGATTTTTTCTTTCGCTGCTTGAATCAAAATTTCTTGCGGGTAACGCTCGTCTGTGCGTACCACAAATTCTTGAATACTGAATCCGCTAGGGAAGGTTTTTGTTTCGTAGAACTTCACTAAAGTTCCTGTTAATTCTAATGACATAATACAATTGTTTAGGAGCTACGAATATCGGAAGTCTTGTTAGGATAAGAAAGCAATTGTTATGAACAATTCGCGCTTCGCGCATTAGTTGCTATGCAACATTTTTTTTCTCTCGGAAGAGAATAAAGAATAGAATCGCAACAACCAAAGAATACGCAGCAAAGAATGCCCAAGCACCTGGCCAGTTTGTTGTTTTATCTGGAAGGGTGTAATAATGGTCAATGACCCAACTGCTGGCAATGGTTCCGAAGTATGCACCAAATCCGTTGGTCATCATAATGAACAAGCCTTGTGCGCTAGAACGAATGCGCGTGTCAGTGGTGGTTTCAATATACATGGAACCTGAAATAAGGAAAAAGTCAAAGGCCATTCCGTAAACAATGCAGCTTAAAACAATGAACGTGCTGCCCATAGGGGTTAATCCTAGTGCAAAGAAGCCGTATCGTAAAATCCACGCCAGTAGAGAGAAAAGCATCACTTGTTTCATTCCGAAGCGCTTCAAGAAAAACGGAATGGTTAAGATGAAAATTGTCTCAGAAACTTGAGAAATAGAGTAGATGATGGTTGAATATTTTTCTACGATTGATCCTTTCGCAAAGCTGCTTAAATAAGCATCTCCGTACATGTTGGAAAGCTGAAGCGCCGCTCCTAAAAGCATAGAAAAAACAAAGAACAAGGCCATTTGATAATTTCCAAATAATT
>CALCNZ010000416.1 GCA_937897625.1 uncultured Flavobacteriales bacterium | reverse complement strand
ATTGTCGATTGGAAAGTTGGACAGTTGAAATACACGGGCAGTGAGCGCTTGTTTCAGGTGGAAGTGTTCGACGCGATTGGACAATTACTCGCAACGAAATCTAGTTTGGGTTCAAATGAAATCATTCACTTGAATGTTTCTCCACAAATGATTTTCGTATCGTCTTCCAAAGGAAAATCCCGAACGAAGGTTCTGATCAAATAGTATCGCGAAGCGTCATCTACGAAGTGGTCATCACTCGAAGAGTGTCATCACAACGTGTTGTGTCATCCACGAAGTGGTCATCACAACGTGTTGTGTCATCACGACCGAGTCGTGTCATCCATCGAAGATGGTAGCGTTAAGTGAAACAACGCGACACCTCCGCTGACCGCCACATTCAAGCTGTGCTTGGTTCCGTGTTGTTCTATTTCCAGCGCTCCTGTTACCAGTTTTAGCACTTCTTCATCTACACCGTTCACTTCATTTCCCAAGACCAAAGCAAGTGGTTTTTTAGTGTGAAAGTTGTGAAGTGCAACACTGTTGTGCGTCTGCTCCAACGCCCACACTTCGTGTGTGGTTTGTATTTCCAAGATTGCCTCGGCAGTGTTGCTGAAATGCTTCCAGCTAACCGATTCCGTAGAACCCAACGCAGTCTTCAAGATTTCACGGTGGGGCGGAATCGGAGTAATTCCGCAACAATAAATCGCTTCAATACCAAATGCATCGGCACTGCGGAATAGACTTCCGACATTCAACGCGCTGCGGAAATTGTCGAGTATAAGCACTATCGGAAATTTTTCAGCTTGCTGAAATTCTTCAGCGCTCATGCGCTGAAGCTCATCCATACTCTTCTTCTCGAAACTCATTCAACCGTAATGTAAAAGGGAAGACGCGTCTGAACTTTCCCGCCATTGCTTAACTGACGAAGGTCTTGGTAATTCTTGAATCTGCTGCCCAGAATGCGCGACATAACCGCATCTTCCGATTTTCCTGAGATGTTATTCAGAATCTCTTCCAACGGATCCAATAATTCAGGAAGTTCTAAAATACTCTCCGATCCAACTCCCGCTTTCGTCGCTGCATAGGCAACCGCTTCACGTAGGCCTCCCAACTCATCTACAAGCCCAATAGCCAATGCATCTTCACCACTCCAAACTCTACCCTGACCAATGCTGTCTACGTAGATTTGAGAGATGTTTCTGCCTTTCGCAACCTTACTTGTAAAGTCGTTGTAAATCGAACTCACCATGTCTTGCATGGCTCTTTTCTGTGTGGTATCCAAAGGCGATGTGGTTGTCATCATGTTCGCATGCTCGTGCGTCTTATACGCATCGAACGTAATTCCCAATTTGTGATCTAAGAAATTCTGCAGGTTCGGAATAATTCCAAATACACCAATAGATCCAGTAATGGTATTCGGTTGCGCGAAGATGCGGTCGGCTCCACACGAAATGTAATACCCTCCAGACGCCGCGTAATCGCCCATACTCACCACGAACACTTTTCCACTTTGCTTCAATAACTCCGTTTCTCTCCAAATCACATCACTCGCCAATGCACTTCCTCCCGGAGAACTTACGCGCAAAACCACTGCTTTAATGCCATCGTCTAAACGCGCGTCACGCAAGGCTTTCGCTATGCGATCGCTTCCAATCGTTTCATCGTCGCCCTTTCCACTTTCAATTCCACCAATGGCATACACCACGGCCACTTGCGCCAACTCGCTGGCTTTGTCCTCTGCCTTCACCACTTCCAAATAACGAGAATAAGAAATCACTTCTTCGTCAAGTTTTTTATCGTTTTCCAATTTGCCTTTGTCTTTCAGACGAGCCGACATCTTCGCGGCTAACTCGTCGGGATAAGCTAACCCGTCGATTAATTTCGATTCGAGCAAAGCGTTGTTGTTAATGAATCGAAGGGAAGATGCCGCCGCATTCAGTTCTTCCACCGAGACGCCCCGTTGCGCTGAAATCTTTTCGCACATGACCTTCCAGATGTCATCGATAAACGTTGCCATTTGCAAACGATTTTCGTCCGACATGTGGTCATAGATGAAAGGTTCAACTGCGCTTTTGAATTTGTTGTTCGGTCCGCGAATCACCTGCGCTTCAATTTCCA
>CALCNZ010000415.1 GCA_937897625.1 uncultured Flavobacteriales bacterium | reverse complement strand
TCAATAAAGCATTGCGAAGTCTTCCGGGGTGACGCAGTGCAATGCGCATTTCCACAGGCACTGCTCCAAAGGAAGACTTTATCTCGCCAGCGGTTCTTCCAAATGCAATCTCTTCGCATTGCGCATCAATGGCCATTTTCACGAAGGAAAGCAACATGTTTGAATACAGCGAATAATTCGCATTGGCGTCGTAATCTATACCAACTAAAAACGCTTCCAATTCTTTGTGGTTAATCAATGCTATTTGGTAACCCACAATTTCATTCGAAACATAAAAAGCTTGTATCACCATTTTGTCTTGAAGAGCATTCTTCAATTCCACCAAGAAATCAGTGGTTAATGGTTCCATTGCGAACTCGGCACGATCGTATACATTTCTGTATAACGCTTGCACAACTGTTGCGTTCTCGATCAAATCTGTAGCTTCCCAAATGCGTGTTTCCACGCCTTCAAATTTCTTCAATGCGGCTTTCGCCTTGGTTCTGAACTTGGTGTTCAAGGCATTCAAGTAATCATCGAACGTATTCCAATTTTTATCGAAAGGCATCTTCAAAAGATGGTCCACCGCAAAGGTGTGAAATCCACATTCCTTCAACTCGTTCAACGCGCTGTAATCTTTCGGATAAAAGTCCTTCACCACCACCGCTTGGGTATCTCTGTTGCTCTTTCGTAAAAAATGAATGACATCTGTAAGGGCATAGCACAAAGCCGTTGTAGCCTCTTCCACCTGAATTTCATTTTGAAAAATGTATCCGTGAGGGCCCGTGCAAAACGGACTTCCACAAACCACAATCGGATATTGTCGCGACTGTCTTCCGAATACGCGCGCAACGAATCCCGCTCCGCCTTCCACATCTACGTGCGACTTCAATTCACCAGAAACGAAATAAGTGTATTGCAAAACTGCAATGCCCATGGGCACTTCATTCTTAAAGAACAAAATGTAAAAAAGGTTTCCTTCCGTACACTTGTCAAGAGCCGATAAATAGGAGGAAGAAAGAAAAATGTTCTGTTCGTGATTGAGAGCATCCCATGTTTCTCTGGGAACATCTGCAAACTTATCGGTAAGGGTATAGCTTAGCGCAGAAGAGCCAAGTGACCATCTCACTTTCTTTCTTTCACCAAACACGCTGCAGTTTACCATAATTCTCAAAAGATTCGCAAAGGTAAAGACACTTCAAGGTTAACTTTGTTTAATTCATCAAGAATGTTAAGCTCCAAAAAGATACTTTTTTTCGATAGCGATTGTCTCTTTTGCAACCGCTGGGTGCAACGTATTTACAGGCATTCCAAACATTCCGATTTATTTTTTTCCGGATTGAAGGGAAAAGAAGCGGAAAGCGTCCTTTCTGATCACGAACGAGAATCACTTTCTGGAATTATTTTAGTTGTAAACGGAACAAAATTCCACAAGGGAATGGCCCTTCGCAGATTGTTTTTCGAAGTGAAAGCTCCTCTCTCGGTCTTGTTAATACTCACATTCCTCTGCCCGCTATTTTTATTGAATGGAATCTATAATTTTATTGCGCGAAACAGACACCACCTTTCACAAAAAACGTCTTGCGAATTTGAGCCTACCTTGCAATCGAAAATACTTCCTTAAACATGATTGAAAACATTCCCTTTTCGCTAATTGTTGTCACTTGCAT
>CALCNZ010000414.1 GCA_937897625.1 uncultured Flavobacteriales bacterium | reverse complement strand
CAAACCATTTCATTCAACAAGAATTAGAGAGCTTTGATGTTGTTTGTTTTTCAGGAGGCGTGTCTAAAGGGAAATATGATTTCGTAGCGAAAGCCTTGGAAGAAAATGGAATCATCCAACATTTTCACGGGGTGAAACAACGTCCTGGAAAGCCTTTCTTTTTCGGAAGTAAAGCGAAGACCGTTGTATTTGCCTTTCCAGGAAATCCGATTTCAGTGATGCATTGCGCAACGCGTTACCTCCTTCCACAATTAAAAAAGAATACTGTGGAACGAGCTTCATTGAAAAATCAATTCGTAAATAAAACTTCACTCACCGTTTATTTGCCCGCCTTTCTTTCAACAAATATCAACGGAACACGCTGTGCAGAATTGATTCTTCAAAACGGTTCAGGCGATTTTATGGGAGCCATTGGCGCGAATGGTTTCGCTGAGATTTTTCCTGATCAAGTAGTGAAGGAAAACGATGTCGTTTCGTTTTATACATTCTAACCTCCAACCGAGGCCATACTCTGAAAGTTTTTCGTTACTTGCATTTCTTCCGCAGCGAATCCGTCTTTTGGTTTCGTTAAGCAAGCGGCTTCCAACGCATGCTGAATCTCTGAATTCGTTTTTCCTTCGCGTAATAAGGTTCGAAGCAACAGGGAAGGAGGGGCGTAGAGACAAGACTTCACAAATCCTTCAGGTGTAATGCGAATGCGGTTGCACGTTCCGCAAAAGGTTCTGCTGTACGCAGCAATAATTCCAACTTGACCAGCATGTCCGTCAATGGAATAATTCTGTGATGTAGCGCCCGATTCAAAGGGCAAAGCAGTTAAGGAAGGGAAGTGATTGGAAAGTTCTTGTTCCAATTTTTTCCAATTCCATTTCACCGCATGGTGATATTCTTTTCCATTGAAAGGCATTTCTTCAATGAAGCGAACTTTAATGTTATAATCTTTGGTGAGGTAAGCCAATTCAACGATGTCTTCTTCGTTGTGGTGTTCAAGAATAACCGCGTTAATGCTAGTTTTTATATTTTTCGAAATAAGATGCTCCAAGGTCTCTTGAACACGATGAGCCTCGTTGCGTTTGGTCATTGCGAAAAATCGCTCTTCGTTCAACGAGTCTATACTGAGGTTAACGGCATCCCAAGGGAATTGAAAAAAACGTTCCGACGTTTTTTCGTTAAATGTTCCGTTCGTAGTAATTCCGATGGAATGAAAAGCTTTCAGATGGAACGCATGCTCTGCAATTTCGAAAAAATCTCCGCGCGAAGTGGGCTCGCCGCCCGTAAATCGAATCTTGGTAATTCCGCTTGCGGCAAGGACTTCCAACATTTGTTTCCATTCGGAAGTCGAAAGCAATTGCGCATTCTTCAACCACTTCAGTCCTTCTTCAGGCATGCAATACGTGCAACGCAAATTACACTTGTCGGTAACAGCAAGGCGCGCGTAGGTAAGTGTTCTTCCGAAGGAATCGTTCAACATGAAAAAAGAGATTAAGCTTGAAATCCGTTTCGAAAGTAAGCCAAATCTTTTTCAACCGAGATCAACAGTATTTTTCCATCGATGGAAAATTCTTTGTGCCACGATTCTTTGTTGGAAGAAAGAAAGGTCTGCATCTCGAAATCGGGAATGTGCAATTCAACATCGGGCGCATTCCAAATCATTTCGCTGTTCTGGTCTTTTGAAGGAAAGATGCGGAACGTAAGTTCAACTCCGTGAAAAATAATACAGCTCACTTCAACCGCTTTACTCTTTTTCAAAAGTTCAGACTCTTTCTCTGTAATGCGGAAACGAAGGGCGTTTTGCTTAATGCGAACTTTCATTTTAATCCAATTTCAGCCAAGCGCTGATTCAAGAATTCTTCAGCAGTAATGGGCGCATATTGCGGTTGTTCACCTTCTTTCACGCATGAAGGAAGACAATCTAAGTGCATTTCATTTCTAGGATGAAGGAAAAACGGAATGCTGAATCGAGGAGTGTCCCACTTTTCTCTGGGTGGATTCACTACGCGATGTGTAGTACTCTTCAATTGATTATTGGTTAAGCGCTCGAGCATATCTCCAACGTTAACCACAATGTGATCGGGCAATGCTGTTACAGCCACCCATTCGTTTTGCTTGTTCAACACTTCCAGTCCGTCGGCACTTGCGCCAATGAGCAAAGTAATTAAATTAATGTCTTCGTGCTGACCCGCGCGAACAGCGTCTTTCGGCTCAGAAGTAATCGGTGGATAATGAATAGGACGAAGAATGCTGTTGCCTTCGTGAATGTGTTGGTCGAACCAGTTTTCTTCAAGCCCAAGGTGAAGGGCAATGGCGCGGAGCATATATCGGCCCGTGTTTTCAAGGTCTTTGTAGGCTTGAAGACCAATGTTTAGAAACTCAGTAAGCTCTTCAACATGAATGTTTTCGGGATAAATCTCTCTGTTCGCATCTGTAACAATTTGACCAAAATGCCAGAACTCTTTCAAGTCACCTGCATTGGAATCTTTCGCATGTTCTTTACCAAAGCTGGTATAACCGCGTTGTCCGGCCAATTCCTTGCGTTCGTATTTTAATTTCACTTCGGTAGGAAGGGCGAAAAAGTCTTGAACGACTTGATAAAGCTGAGAAATTATGCTATCTGAAATTAAAGGATTTTTAACAGCAACGAAGCCTATTTCCTCGTAGGCCTTGCCTAGCGCATTTACGAATTGTTGCTTTTCTTCGGCATTGCCGTTAACAAAATGGGCGAGGTCTACAGAAGGGATGCCCATGGGAAGTTCATTCGACATAACAAGGTATTTCTACAAATCTAATTGCAGAAACCTTCTTTAAAAAGGACTTTTGATTAGATTTCGAACGAGAGGCCGTTGATAGAAATCAAGCGCTGAATAGGAATGCGTTGGTTGCACTCTGTATACATGATTTCTTCTTGCTTCTCTTTCTTCAGATCAACAATCTTAGTAATTAATTCTTGCATTTGACCTTCATGCAAGAACTGTATTTTT
>CALCNZ010000413.1 GCA_937897625.1 uncultured Flavobacteriales bacterium | reverse complement strand
CTCCTGAAGTCATTCTATCCGATTGAATTAATTTCCCAGAGATGTCATACAAACTCCAAAATGCATTTTGCAAGACTTCATGAGTGAATGCGAACGAACCATTTGAAGGATTTGGAAACACGTTAACAGAGGCCTGATCTAATTCTTCAACACCAACACAATCTGTAATGTTGAAGGTGTAATTGTAAGTGCACTGATTGTTATCTGTGATGACCATGTTGTAGGTTCCCATTCCAATTCCTGTTAATGGATTGCTTGGTGTTAGAGGTAACCCTGAAATGTCGCTCCAAGCGAAGGTATACGGAGCTGTTGCACCTGCGACGTTTACATTGATGGAAGCGTCGTTGTTTAAATCGCAATTCGGCTGAACAATATCAGTGGTAACCATCCATACATCTGGTTGAGTAATCACGAACGATTGTGTATGCACCTCGCCGCAACCCGTTGTAGTTGTTACCGTGTATGTTCCTGGCTCGGCGTTCTGCAAGTATTGATTTGTTGAAGTGAAACCAGCAGGTCCTGTCCAAACCGAAGTGAAGTTTGCTCCAGCCCCAATGCTGTATGGAAACACAGCTCCGTTGCCAACATCGCCCTTGTTCAACGGACAAGAAATTCCATTTACCAAAGCGTCCCAAGTTGGCGCAGTGGTGTAGGTGTGAATGGAAAGTTCAATGTCTCCAACAGCCCCATTCCAACCGTCGATTTGAATCAAATACAATTGTCCTGCTTCCAAACATGAAGTGAATGTTTGAGAAGCGTAGAATTCGCCGCCAGTACATCCGCCAAGCATGTCGTCGTTCGAACTTATTAAATCAAACGTCGCGAAATTCGAACAGTCAGTTACTTTGTAAACTGCTATCTGCGTATCGGTGCTCGTTCCCGGATTACAGGTTGTCACTTCAAAAGATGTAGCGTTGGTTGTTGGAATGAATTTCGCCCAAATGGAATTGGTTGAGTTTCCTTCACACCAAAATCCATACACCCCGCAATCAATTCCTGCTGGAGCAATCTCTCCGAATCCAGCTATGGCATCTACATTGTTCAATAACAACGAAGGTCCGTCGGCCGTAATTTCAGCAGCGTTGCATGGGCTGTCATACGCAGGCGCTGTGCTTACACCAATGGTGAACGTCCAAGTATTTCCATTCCCAGTTCCGCTGTATACATGCGTTAATGCGCCATTTTCGAAAACTTCAATCACCAATCCGCCGTCGCCATAGGAATCTACAAAGATGAGTTCATAGGCCGTGTTGTTGGCGAGACAAAAAGGACCTTCCGTAATGACACTGCTGCCCGCATAACCATTTATACTGTTGTCTGAGGCCGTTCCTGCACAACCAACATTGAGGTTCGCTCCTTCGGTAATAGGTATGTCTGTGCATCCGGTTCCAGCTAAGTTTAACTGCCAATAATTTTCATAGGCCCAAGCGTCTGTGTGCATCACGAATGTCACGGAAGTCTCTCCAGCAGCGCATTGTGCGAAACTGTTGATGGTGTTAAAAAGAACAAACGAGGCTGCGAGTAAAAAATATTTCATGGCTAAAGGTTAGTCCTTCAAATGTAACACGAACAGACGAAGTCTGAAAACTAAATCGCGAAAAAGCCTTGAATTCAGCGGTTCTGCGCTTACTTTGCATTATGACAGATTATTTGCGTCCGGGATCCATTCAAGAGTTAATGGTGACTTCAATCAATGAAGAAGGTGTTTTTGTAGGAAACGATCATGAGGAAATTCCTTTGAATAAGATCGATACCAAAGGAGTTGTGTTGGGACAAACACTGAAGATTTTCAGCTATTTCAACGACAGAAAAGAATTGGAAGCAACGACCAAGCTTCCAGAAATTCAAGTGGGAGAAATGGGCATGTTCACCATCTTGAACTCAAACGACCTTGGCGCATTTATCAATATTGGTGTTGGACGTGATGTCCTAATTCCAAAGAGAGAGCAAAGACAAGAATTAATGGCGAATCGTAGAGCTCTGATTATGCTTTGTTACGATTCAGCGAATCACAGACTTTTCGGAACAACAAAGATTTTCAATCACTTGAAAGAGGTTCCAGATTTCAAACGCGGAGAAGAAATTGAAATGACCATTTTCGAGAAATTGGAAGTGGGAAGAAAGGTGATTGTAAATGGAAAATATCAAGGAATCATCTTCCAACAAGAAATCATGAGTCGCGTTTCTGAAGGCGATAAGGTGAAAGGATACGTGCGCAA
>CALCNZ010000412.1 GCA_937897625.1 uncultured Flavobacteriales bacterium | reverse complement strand
CCAAGTTTCTCCGCAGAAATAATTAGATAAATTCGAACGTTACGGTTTGAAGCACCTCCGGATTCAAGCTTCGGCTTACCGGACATGCGTGAGCGTATCGTTGTATTTTTTCTTTCATTAGGTCATCGTAGCCTAATTCTGGAAATGTAAAATGTATTTTTATTTCACCAATTCTTCTTGGTGAAGGGTTCATGATTTTCTCAATTTCAGCACTCACGCCTTCGAATTTCCAATTGCGTTCTTCCGCAGCAATGGCCATGGTCGTAAGGATGCAGGTTGCAAGAGAGGTGCAAAACAAATCGGTTGGTGAAAAGCGTTCACCTTTTCCCTTGTTGTCTAATGGAGCATCGGTTTCAATTCTGGTTTGACTTTGGTTGTGAACCACGTCGCAGCGAAGGTTCCCGGAGTAATGAACAGACATTTTGGTCATGAGCTTTTTTTTTCAAAACTAACATAGAACAATTGAAATTAGTTTTTATTGGTAAGATATGTTCACGCTTGGTGCACTAACTTTGTGTTATGAAGCAATTGCCCATACTCTTACTATTCATCTTTGGCTTTTCTTTCGTTCAAGCGCAAGAAGAGATTAAGGAAGGCGTGATTGGCATTTACTCTCATCAGAAATATGGCGGTTTGGTATTTCGAACCAACGGCTGGGGAGGTTCTTATGTAAAGGGCAAAAACAAAGGGGCTTTCAATATTCGTCAGGTTACCTATGATTTCAATTTTGTAAAACACGAGAAAGAAGTCAAATCGTATTTTCAAGATCCAAGCGCACGTCCATATGTCTTTGGAAAACAGAACGCCATGTACAACTTTAAGTTGAATTTCGGTTACAAAAAGGTTATTGCTGAAAAGCTTCGCAAGTCGGGCGTTCAAGTATCTTACACGTGGGGAATTGGTCCGTCATTGGCTTTTTTAAGACCCATTTATTTGCGCGTATTAATTATAGATCCGAATTTGAACGGGTATAGCTTGTCCACCGAGAAGTTCGATCCTAACAAACACTTTGTAGATAACATATATGGCAGAGCCAGTAATTTTTTAGGGCTGAGCGAAATGCAGGTTATACCAGGTTTCTCAGCCAAGACTTCAATGTCTTTCGAATACAGTAATTACAGAGATGGGATTAAAGGTTTCGAAATAGGCATGGCGGCCGAAGCTTATCCAAAGCGAATAGAAATTATGTCGAATCAAATTCTATCGACCCTCCCAAACGGTGCTCAGAACCATTGGTTGTTTGTTTCGGGATATGTGCATTTTTTTATGGGTCGGAAATACAATAAGTGAGCAAGGATATTTAGGATGGAACAAGAAGAACAAAGAATTCCAAAGCCGAAATGGCTTAAGGTAAAACTTCCAACAGGAGAGAAGTATAGAAAAGTTCGCTCGTTGGTAGATGAGCACAAGCTGCACACCATATGTGAGAGCGGTAACTGTCCGAATATGGGTGAATGTTGGGGTGAAGGAACTGCCACATTTATGATCTTAGGAAATATATGCACGCGATCATGTGGTTTTTGTGCAGTTGCAACGGGTAAACCGATGGAAGCAGATCCGTTTGAACCCGCTCGCGTGGCGAATTCAGTAAAATTAATGGGGGTGAAACATGCGGTCATTACTTCGGTAGACCGCGATGATCTTGCCGATGGTGGCTCTGAGATTTGGGTGAAGACGGTAGAGCTGGTGCGAGCGAAATCTCCAGGAACCACCATGGAAACGCTCATTCCGGATTTTGCAGGGAATTGGGAGAACCTTCAACGAATTATTGACGTGGCACCCGATATTGTATCTCACAACTTAGAAACCGTAAGGCGTTTAACCAAGCAGGTTCGTATTCAAGCCAAGTACGACCGCTCTTTGGAGGTTTTATTCAGATTGAAAAAAGGAGGAATGCGCACCAAAAGTGGCGTCATGCTGGGTCTGGGAGAATCGAAAGAGGAAGTTTTAGAAACCATGGAAGACTTGAGGTCTGTTCAAGTAGATATATTAACTTTGGGTCAATACCTTCAACCTACCCGGAAACACTTGCCAGTGCAGGAATTTATTACGCCTGAGCAGTTTAAGGAATACGAAGAAGTGGGTCTTAAGATGGGATTCCGTTTTGTTGAAAGTGGTCCCTTGGTGCGTTCGTCTTACCACGCCGAAAAGCACCTGTTCTAAAGAAATTTCGTTGGGAAGGAAAAAAAAGCAAATAAAAAGCGACCAATCGTTTTTTGATAAGACATTTCTCAATTATCTTGCGCCGAATTCAACTATTAGCTTAACCTAGCATTTATGAAAGTTAAAAACCTACTTTTATCCTCTGGATTTATTGTTGCAGCTGCAGCTGCGTTTGTATGGGTAGATTCCAGCAACACGCGCGCAACCTTTACTCCAAGAAACATTCAGGAGGAAGGATACAATGAATCGGTGGACATTTTAAAGAAACTTCGCGGAAGTCTGGCAACTGGCAACTTCGAAGTAAGTGATGTAATTGAAATGACTGCGGCTGTGAACGATGTGGATCGTTTGCAAGGAAACCGTGATTTAAATATGAGCTGGTGGGAAATGGGACCGGATAACATCGGTGGACGTACCCGCGCAATTTTGGCTTACACAGACGAAATTATTTTTGCTGGTTCTGTTACAGGTGGTTTATATAAATCAAGCAACGGAGGTAATAACTGGTCTCGTGTAGAGTCTTTAGACAGCTTCGGACGTGTAATGTCTATTAGCACCATTGATGCTACTGAAGACGGTACCATATATATTGGAACGGGAAGTCAGTTTGAATCTGGTTTCGATGGTAGCGGAGCAAGTGGATCCATTGGATGCGGAATGTACCGCTCTGTAGACCAAGGAGCGACTTGGGAAATAGTTCCAGGAACTGACCCAGCAGAGTTCACAAGCGGAAGCAATTTGGCTTACATCAATGATGTTAGCGCCGATGCTAACATACCCGGAAGAATTTGGTTGGCAGGTGCCGATGGAGTAGGATACTGGGAGCCAGGAATGTCTGCTCCGAACATGAGTGTATCAGGTATTCCGAATACTGGTGGACATGATATTGAATGGT
>CALCNZ010000411.1 GCA_937897625.1 uncultured Flavobacteriales bacterium | reverse complement strand
ACGAGATAAACATCGGTGACTGGAGTTCAGACGTGTGCTCTTCCGATCTGTAATTCACATGCGCTACTGCAAATGGAATTTTTGCGCGAAGAAGCAATTCAGCCATGAGCATAGAGTCCAAACCTCCGCTTACTGCCACAAGCAGTTGCGCGTCTTCGAATGTTTGGTATTCGGTTTTTAAATCTGTAAGTAGTTTTTTCATGTTTAATTAAATATGGAAAGGGTGGAAGCGGCTTTCAATAGACATTCGTCGTATTCCATTGCTGCTTTTGATGCATGCGTTATGGCGCTTCCCACTTTTATTGTTGTTTGTTTTTTTTCTTTGTTGTAAACCGCAGAGCGAATGATAACATTGAAATCGAAATTCCCATTCGGTTCAATCACTCCAAAGGTACCGCTGTATAGCCCTCTGTCTAGCATTTCAATTTTTTCCATGTGTTGAACCGCACTAATTTTCGGTGCACCCGTCATGGATCCCATAGGGAACGTTGCCGCTAAAATTTCGGTGAAGGTTATGTCGGAAGGAAGCTGCGCTTCTACCGTGCTTATAAGATGATGAAGCGTTTTAAAGGTGTGAAGTTCGCAAAGCGATTTCACATTCACGCTTGCTTTCTCGGCAATGCGAGAAAGGTCGTTGCGAACCAAATCCACAATCATTATATTTTCAGAACGTTCTTTTTGACTCGCTTTTAACGCGACTTTGTTCTGCTCATCTTCCTCTGAGTTTGCCCCTCTGCGTATGGTTCCCTTAATGGGTTGAGAAATTATTTTATTTTCTTTTTTCTGAATGAATCGCTCTGGCGAAGTGCATAACAATTGAATATTTTCACCGTTGAAATAAACGGCGTGAGGCGCTTCGGTGGCGTTGTTCATTTTCGAAAAATGAGCGAAAGCTTGGTGTAACGTACCCTTTGCCTGAAGCGGCATGCAGAAGTTCGTTTCGTAATAGTCGCCTCGCTGAATGTGATTCAATACAGACTGAATTTTTTCCATGTAGGAAGCATGGCTTTCCAGCATTTCAAACAACAGCTTGTCTTCGTTCGAAGGCATTTCAATTTTTGTATAATTGGAAATGAAAGAGTCAATAACCGAATGTTCGTTCGGTTCTGTTTCGGTAAGTGGAATCCAATTTCCATTTTCTTCTTTCCAAATGTGCTGGGGCTCGAAGAAGTAGATGAGTTCACTTCCGTCTGTGCTTGTGTTTTGATAAACGTTCTTCTCGAAAAGTTTTTTGGCTTCGAAGGAAATATATCCGAAAATAGGAAGTGTTCTGTCTTTCAACCATTCGTTCAACGATTGAAGTTCGTGTGCATTGTTTTCGTTGATCACAAACGCATCTCTTTTCCCCCAAGCAATATACGCTTGTCGCTCGTTCGAGTTCGGTGGAAGAAAAGTAAAATGGTCGTTATCCCAAAGCTGCATGGGTGCAAAGGTAATGCTTACTGACGCCTATTTGCGAGAAGAACAGGCGGACCTCCGTCGAACGGATTTTCACCGCGACCAATGCTGCGCGCTTCTATTCCGGCGGCTTTCATAACGGCACGGTCTCCGAACTTTTTTCGTAGTTCGTCCATAGCAGTGTACAAGCTTATTTGCTCTTCGTTGTCGTCGAACAAATTAATCTGGTATCCGCCTGAAACCAAGTGACTGAAACGCACGCCAATTAAGCGAATGAGCACTCTTCGCGAGTAGAGTTTTTCGAAGAGCTCTAATATTTTTGGAATAAGAATGTGGTCGGCTGAAGTATAGGGAATGCGGCATTGCATGGTTTCCGTTTGGAAATCGGAGTAGCGCAACTTCACGGTTACACACGAAGTAAGCTTCTCTCCCTTGCGCAATTGAAACGCTAAGTTTTCGGTCATGGCAATGAGTAGTCCGCGCAACTTGTGCACGTCTATGGTGTCTTGATCGAATGTTCTTTCGGTAGAAATTGACTTGCGTTCTTGGAACGGCACAACCGGCGAGGGGTCTATGGCATTGGCCTTCTTCCAAATGCTGGTTCCGTTTTCACCCAACGCTTTCGTCATGACGTCCAAAGGCATTTCTTGCAAGGTTTGAATTTGACGAATGCCGAGGTTCACCAGAAGCTGATGTGTTTTTTCTCCAACCATCGGAATCTTTCGAATGGAAAGCGGAGCTAGGAAGGGTTTCTCGGTTCCGGTTTCAATGCGAATTTGGTTGTTCGGTTTGGCTTCGCCGGTGGCAACCTTTGAAACGGTTTTGCTGGAAGACAATCCGAAGGAAATGGGAAGTCCAATTTCTTTCAAAACTTTCTGTCTGAGCTCACCGGCAAATTGGTAGCATCCGAAGAAGCGATCGAGCCCCGTAAGGTCGCAGTAGAATTCGTCGATGGATGTTTTCTCGAAAAGAGGAACCGCTTCGCGAACCATTTCACTCACGAGGTCTGAATACTTCAGGTAGTTGTAAGAATTTCCTTTGATAACAACGGCTTCCGGACAAAGCTTTCGGGCCATGTGCATAGGCATGGCAGAATGCACGCCGAACTTACGCGCTTCGTAGCTGCAAGAAGCCACTACGCCACGGTCGCTGGTTCCGCCAATAAGAACAGGTCTGTTGTTGAGACGACTGTCTAATAAACGCTCGACCGACACGAAAAAAGTGTCGAGATCCATGTGTAGAATTGAGCGTTCAGATGACATATAGCAAACTTATCTCGTGAATGCACAAGATTTCAAATTGTTAAAAAAGTTTTTTGAGAGAACCGAAGAATTATTTTTTCTTCTTTCCTTTTTGGTCGGTATCGTCTTCGTCTTCGTCGTCGGTAATACCATCGTCTTCGTCATCTGTGATGTCGGAGCCACCTTGTGGATTGCGATTGTTTGTTGAAGTTGAAGATCCAGACGGAACGTCACCATCTGTATTAAACTCAGTGTTATCAACGATTTCAGAACGCTCGGTTCCAACGGAAGTTACTTCTTCCATCCAAACAGATTTGGTGCAAGAGGCGAAGGCCAATGCAACAAAAAAGAGGAGCGTAATGTAATTGAGTTTTTTCATACTGAACTGAAGTCAACACAAATATAACGAAAACTTCTAAAAAGTGTTGCCTTGAGTGAAAATTTCTTGGAAATCTTTCGGGAAGAGGAGAGTGACACGGGTTCCAGATTCACCGTTCTCGGTTTTCCAGTCTTCGGGACCCACAAGTTCAATGTGCTTTCCGGTCATTTGCTGAATAAGGGCAATGCGGCTGCGGGTAATTTCCATTCCTTTCGAAATATGTCCGTCGCTGTTGGTCTTGCGCGCTTGGCTTTCGGCCAATCCAATTCCGTTGTCTTCAATGCGAATTTCAAGACATTCATCCTTCAACCCGAAATGCACATGTAGCAATCCTCCCGAATCTTTCGGTAAGAGGCCATGCCAAATAGAGTTTTCCAAAAAAGGTTGAATAAGCATCGCTGGAATTTTAACTTGTCGAAGAACTTCAGGAGAATCGAGCTGAATGTGATAGTTGAACTTATCTGGGAAGCGCATGCTTTCCAATTTCAAATACAATTCAAGACGCTCAATTTCTTCAGAGAGCGGAGCGAAGTTTTCTTGTGAGCTGTCTAAATTTTTCCGAATCAGTTTCGCGAAATCGGTGAGGTACTGATTCGCAGCCAACCGATCTTGACGGTTGATGTAGTATTGAATGGAATTCAAGGCGTTGAAGATGAAATGTCGATTCATGCTCGAATTCATGCTTTGTTGTTCAAGCATAAGCAGCTTGGCTTTCATTTCAGATTGCTCGGCCAAGTGCTTGTTGCGGACGTTTCTTCTTCGTGAGCGAGAAATGAGAATAACAACGGTTGAAAGCAAAATGAATTCAATAAGAATAACCCACCATGTCAAGTACCAAGGCGGTAAGATTCGAAATTGCCAAGTCACTTCTTCGCTCCATGTTCCCCACTTTCCGTTTCGTGCACGAATGTGGAAGGTGTAGGTGCCTGAAGGAAGATTGTTGAAGTTCACTTGCGAAAAGGAAGTAGGGCTGCTCCACGTGCTGTCTAATCCTTCCAACCAATAACTGTATTCCAATCTTTCGGGATAGGTTGTGCTGGATGCGCCGAAGAAAAACGTGAATGAATTCTGCCTGTAGTTGAACTCAAGTCCATTCGGAAAGGCCTTGCCATCCCAGGTTCCGGAAGTAAGTGTTTTCCAATCGATATTCTCTAAGTTCGATTGAATATTTGTGAGGTGAACAATGGGCTGCGGAATGTTGAATTTTTCGTCAATGGCGCTGACTTCAATTTGCATAACGCCGTTCGGAGTTCCCACCCACACGGTGTTTTTTTGATCAACGAAGATGGCGTTCAAGTTTGTTTCAAGACTGATTAAACCGTCTGATTCGTTCAGGTGAATGATGCGTTCGCCAAGGCTCCCGGCGCTATTCAACTCCCAAATGAAAATTCCGTTAAGTGTTCCAATCCACAATTTATCTTGAATCACTTTTAGAAAGTTCACGGTGTTTCCACCGGGTTCTTCTGATATGTTTAAATGGGAAAATCCGTTTTCATTTCCTTTGTACAATCCCGATTGTGTTCCTGAAATTATTTCGCCATTCGGAAGTTCTGCAATGCTGTAAGCGCTGGCATCTTGCAATCCTTGCGCTTCACCGAAATTTGTGAAAGTGTTGTTATGGAAGAGTGAAATTCCATCGCGAGTGGCCATCCATATTTTTCCGTCTCGCGATTCAATAATGTGTCGAATGCGTGTTGAAGGAAAGTTGGGTAAGGAAGAGAAGCTCTGAAATGTTTTGTTGCTGAACGATTGAAGTCCCTTGTTTGTCCCGAGGAGAATGGTTCCATCTTTTCTTTCGAGAAGGCTCAGGACCACTTCTTCTTCCAGTCCTTCTTCTTTTCCGAAATGAATCCAACGAGGTCTGCTGAATGAACTGTGGTCGAATATGTAAAGTCCTTCTGGTGTTCCAATAAAAATGCTTCCATTCGAACTTTTTAAGGTTGTCCAAATGCGCAAATTCGGAGAGAGTTCATTCAATTCAGCATAGAAATTCGGACTGAAATGATCAGTAGGATCGTGCAAGAAACTTATACCGTTATCGTAGGTTCCGAAAAAATAATTGCCTTGTGCGTCTTGCGTAATGCTCATGACAGCGTTACCCGTTAGGCCATTGTTCGTGGTGAAACTGGTGAACTTCGTATTGGTTAATTTGAAAATTCCGCCACCGTAACTGGCGAACCATTGAATGCCTTCACGATCTACAAAAACTTGTCGAATATCGTCTACCGCTAATCCGTTCGATTTGGAAAAAAGGACATGGCTTTTTTCACTTTCGTTGAATAAGACAACGCCCGTTCGACTGGTGAAATAAATGTTTCCCGCGTATGTGTCAATGCCGGTAAAAACATTGGTCAATGCGTAATCTCCGAGATTTTCGGAGGGTGGCAGCCCTGTACTTAAATTTAAAACACCGCCGTTAGAAGTAACAGCCCAAATCTCGCCGTTTGAGTTTTCAATGAAATCGAACAGAACCTCTTCCTCGTTTGAAAAACCATAGAGCTGCTCCCATTGGTTATTCTTCAACTTCCAAATTCCTTTTTTGGAAGCCACAAGAATTTCTCCGTTTAGGCTTTTGCGAATTCGCTTAATACTTTCTCCTTGGAAGAAAAGGGTAAGGTTGTTTTCTTCAAAGTTGTTGTTTCGGTATTCAATCAACCCTCTTTCCGTTCCAATGAGAAGGTCATTCGGATTCATTTCAACAAGTGAAGTAGTTGAGGCATCGTTCAGTTCTCCGGTGTACTTGTGACTCGTGAATGTGTTCCCTTCTAAAACAGAAATTCCACCAATGGAACCGAAAACGATTTGTTCGTTTTGAAGTTGCTGAATGCAGTTGATTTGATTGTTAATGAGTCCATCTGTTCTGCTGAAATTCACGAAATTATTCCCGTTGAATTTCGAAGCCCCACCGAGTGTTCCAATCCAAATATATCCCTTGTTGTCTTGCTGAATACAACGCACTTGTGTTTGTGCCAATCCTTCTTTCAAACTGTATTGAATGAAAGAGAATTGTTGCCCAAGGACAAGCAAGGGCAGATAAAACAAAACAAGTGATATGTATTTCTTCAAGCGCATAACTACTCTTGCATCTTGTCTAAAAATTCTTGCAGCTTTCTTCTTGATACGGGAACTTGATCTCCATTCGACAAGACAACCACGTTGCCTTCGGTTCTATTGAACTCTTTCAAGTGAAAGGCAATGTTCACGATGTGCGATTTGTGCACGCGCATGAACATGTGTGAATCTAATTTTTCTTCGAACGATTTAATGTTTTTGCTGCTCACGTATTTCTTTCCATTTACACAATACAACGTCGTGTAATTCTCATCGGCTTCCAGTCGAATGAGCTCGTTGTTGCGGAGAATGACAAACCCGTCGCGAGTTGGAACAATGGTCTTGTCGAAGTTGCTGTGCAAGGCAATTTCCTGAAGAACACGATTGATTTTGTTTTCATCCAATCCTCCTGTTTGTTGCTCTTGGTTTTTTACAGCTTTGACAACAACATTCTTCAATTCTTCAATATCAATAGGCTTTTCAAGATAGTCGAGTGCGTTTTCTTTAATGGCCTTTACAGCATATTCACGAAATGCGGTTGTAAATACAACCTGAAAACTTCTGTCTTTTACTTGTTCTAAAAATGCAAAGCCATCGGCCTCTGGCATCATAATGTCCAAGAAAACCAAATCTACTTTGTTCTTCTCGCACAATTCCAGGGCTTCTTTTACTGAAGCTGCTGAACCTATTAAATGGATATGCTCACTGGCATAATCTTCCAACAACATTTTCAAATTCTCTCTGGCAAAGAATTCATCGTCGACCAGTATTGCT
>CALCNZ010000410.1 GCA_937897625.1 uncultured Flavobacteriales bacterium | reverse complement strand
TTTTGCATTTGGAACAGGATTTTGGAAGGTCTTTGTTGCAGTTGGATTAACCATGTGGGTGGAAGTGGCGCGGATTACGCGCGGACAAGTCCTTGGCGTTCGCGAAAAGGAGTACATTGAAGCCGCAAAGGCCATAGGTAACTCTTCTTCAAGAATTATTTTTCGACATGTACTGCCGAATGTCCTTTCGCCAATAATAGTCATGTCTGCGGCGAATTTTGCATCAGCTATTCTTATGGAAGCTGGCTTAAGTTTTTTAGGTTTGGGTGCGCAAATTCCAACGCCGAGTTGGGGAAATATGATTCGTGAAAGCTATTCTTATTTGACTACCGATATGGCATATTTGGCTTTCCTACCCGGTGTTTGTATTATGCTTTTAGTACTTTCGTTTATGATGGTTGGAAATGGCTTGCGCGATGCGTTGGATGTTCGCGAGAATTGATAATAAATGTTGAGATGAAATTGAAAATTTTTATTGCGGTTTTATTTGTTGTTCAGGTAGCGGTTTGCTTCGCGCAACCTTCCGCTTATCCCACCGGATTCGGTTTTACACGCTCAGCAAGAGAGGCAGCATTGAAAACTGATTCGCCCGTTTTTCTTTCCATGCAACCTTACATGCGAAGTGATTTGCCGCTGGCAAAAATGGAAGGTGAATTGAAAGACAGCGTTAAGATTTACCACGATGTTGCAGCGATAGCTTTGCGTAAACATGTTTTCGAATACCGCGAAGGAGATGTGCACATTCGAATGAATTTTCTGTACAACATTGGCGCAGGAAGAGATTTTACAGACACGTTGAACTACCCACGGTCGCATAGAATTTTAACGAATACCAGAGGGCTCTGGATTCAGGCCGATTTTGGGGATAAGGTTTCAGTAGAGACAGGGGTTTACGAAAGTCAAGAGTACATGCCGAAGTACATGAAAAACTATGTTGACAGTTTAGGGGTGGTTCCGGGTTTTGGACGCGATAAGGACTATACAATTATTCGCGATGTGGTCGATTACTCTTCTTCCTTTTCGCGCGTTACTGTTCAACCACTGAAGGCTTTGCGACTGCACATGGGCTATGGCAAACATAAAATTGGAAACGGTTATCGTTCGTTACTTTGGTCCGATGGGATGTATAATTATCCATACGTTCAATTCGATATTACAAAAGGAAAAATAAAGTATTCACATGTTTGGAATGTGATGCAGAGCCTTGTTCGTTTGCCTTTAGGCGACACCCCCGAGTCTACTTTTAGAAGGAAAGCGGGTAGTTTTTCTTATCTCAGTTGGAAGCCTACTACGAAGGTGGAGCTTTCACTTTTTGAATCGGTCATTTGGAATCGATACGACTCTAATCTAATGCCGCAGGCGCTGCCCGTAAATTTTTATTCGCCTCTAATTGGAACCGGATTCACACAAGTGAATTCAACACGGAACAATTTCAACATGGGTGTTGATGCGAATGTTCGGCTGACAAAAAATATTGAAGCTTACGGTCAAGCGTATGCCGATGTTTTAGGCGATTACAAAAAGAATGGGGCGCTTCAACTTGGTGTGCAATCGTATAATTTGGGTGTAAAGAATTTCGATTTAGGTTTTGAATACAACCGCGTTCAAAGTGATGTCTATTCGTTCGCAGCTTTGTATACAGATGCAACACACATGAATCAAACAGTGGGTCATCCGTTGAACAACATGTACGAATACATAGTACGTTCACGCTACCGATATGGGAGATATTTTGCGCGAGTAAAATGGAATTACATTGTTCAAAATAGATTGGAAGAGCGAAACGATGCGCCTATGTGGATCAATAGAAATTTGAAGCAATGGGATGTAGAAGTGGGTTACTGGATTAATCCGAAGACGAACTCTGAATTTATTATTTCCTATACAGACCGAATTGACGATAAGTCAAATGATTTAGTAAAGCAGCACGCTACGATTTTAATGTTGGGAATTCGCACGGGACTGCATGCTGTTTATCGCGATTTTTGAATACATTTGATTCAACCTAACCTGAACCAAAATTGAAAGATATTGTCTTCGCTTTTTTAAGTGCGTTTGCCATTGTACTGCTGGCAACACCGCCTCTTATAAAAGTGGCGAAGATGAAGCATTTGGTTGATGAGCCTGGAAACGACCGCAAGTTGCACAGCAAGAGCATTCCAACGCTTGGGGGTATTCTCATTTTTGCCGCCACTATTATTTCTTACTGCTTGTGGTTTCCTTCTCGCGATGCATGGGAATTGGGAGCGAATTACAATCCTTTGCAAGCCTTGAATGAATTTAAGTATGTATTGGCTTCTATGTTTGCCTTGTTTTTTATCGGATTGAAAGACGATATTGTAGGAGTTGATCCATTCAAAAAACTAATTATTCATCTGCTTGTTGGAATTACACTTGTAGTCTTGGCAGATATTCGACTAACCGAATTTTGGGGATTGTTTGAAGTAGATAAATTGCCTTACTGGTTGAGCGTTGTGCTCTCTATATTTATTTACATAGTTATTGTTAATGCCATTAATTTAATTGATGGAGTAGACGGTTTGGCGGGAGGTATAGGCCTTATTGGAAGCGTTACCTTCACACTGTGGTTTTATAGAACAGGCGATATGCCGTTGGCATTATTGGCAGTTGGATTAGCGGGTTCGTTAATGGGTTTTTTAATTTTTAATTTTCAACCGGCACGCATTTTCATGGGCGATTCAGGGTCGTTGATCATTGGAATATGCATGTATGTATTGGCTATGAAGCTCATTGAATTTCCGCCTTCGAAATTGTCTGCCGCCATGCAAATTGTATCGAAGCCCATATTTGCTATGGCCATTTTAGCCTATCCGCTAATTGACACCTTGCGCGTTTTTACAATTCGTATTCTAAATGGAAAATCACCGTTTTTAGCGGATAAAAACCACATTCATCACCGCTTACTTGCCTTAGGGCTGAAGCATTATCAAGTGTCTTTCGTGTTATACGGCTACACCCTTTTCATTATAGGAACAACTTTTTTAATGCCCCCGCAAACACCGAATATTTCGTTCTTGGCAGTGGGAAGCATAGCTGTATTTTTAGCCTATGTCCCGTTTATGATTCCTGTGAAGAATCAATTGAAGTAAGGGGTTGCGTATTGCTTTACCGCCTTTTCATCTATGCTATCGCCTGAAAGAATAACCAATCGTTCAATAACATTTCTGAATTCACGAATGTTACCTGTCCAGTCGTGTTGCTGAAGTGCTTTTAATGCCGCAGCGTTAATGTTCTTTTTGGGTTGTCCGTATTCATCGGCAATTTGTTGCAGGAAATGCTCTGCTAACAAGGGAAGGTCATCTTTCCTTTCGTTTAAGGAAGGTACTTTAATGACAATCACAGAAAGGCGATGGTATAAGTCTTCGCGGAAGTTTCCTGAAGCAATTTCTTTTTTCAAATCTTTGTTCGTTGCGGCTAAAATGCGAACGTTCACCTTCATGTCTTTTTCTCCGCCAACCCGCGTAATTTTATTTTCTTGAAGTGCACGAAGGACTTTGGCTTGAGCAGAAAGCGACATGTCTCCAATTTCATCTAAAAAAAGTGTACCGTTGTCTGCCAATTCGAATTTTCCGGGCTTGGTTTTTACAGCGGAAGTAAACGCTCCTTTTTCGTGTCCGAATAATTCACTCTCTATTAATTCTGAAGGAATAGCTGCGCAGTTCACTTCAACAAAAGATTGAGTAGCTCGGTTACTTTTTTCATGAAGTTGACGAGCAACCAGTTCTTTCCCCGATCCGTTTCCGCCAGTGATTAACACACGTGCATCTGTTGGCGCAACGGTGTCGATCATTTTAATGATTTCAAGAATGGATTTGCTTTCGCCAATGATATTCGAGCCGTTAACTTTGTTCAGTTTCTTTTTGAGCGTCTTGGTTTCTTTAACCAGCGCGTCGTGTTTGTTCGCGTTTCGCGTTGAAACCAACACGCGATTTAAATCAAGCGGTTTTTGAATGAAATCGTATGCACCGCGTTTGATGGCTTCTACAGCCGTATCAATGGTTCCGTGTCCGGTAATCATAACCACAGGCACTTGAATTTCTTCTTTCTTCAATTCAGATAAAAAATCTAAACCGTCGAGTTTCGGCATTTTAATGTCACAAAAAATTAAATCGAACGATTCTTTCAAAACCATTTTTAATGCGGTCTCTCCATCTGGCGCTTCCGAGATACTGAATCCCTCGTATTCCAAAACTTCTTTGAGCGCGCTGCGAATGGCGGCTTCATCGTCGACAATTAAAATCTTTGACATGTTTAAGGCTTTTAGCAAAAGTAGCGCAAAGCGTTGATAAGTTTCTTTCGGAAAGTGGAAGTTTTAAGGGGGTGTTCAATCGTGTAAAAGTATCTTTGCGCTGTGAGTCAAAGAGATTTTTTAAGTGAGTTGAACGACGCTCAGCGTGCAGCAGCTCGACACATTTCAGGTCCATTAATGGTTATTGCAGGAGCGGGTTCAGGAAAGACGCGTGTCTTGACGTACCGCATTGCGCATATGATTCAGAACGGAATTGATCCGTTTAGTATTCTATCGCTCACCTTCACCAACAAGGCGGCCAAGGAAATGAAGGAGCGTATTGCGAACCTAATGGGCGAAGACAACGCGCGTAACATTTGGATGGGCACTTTCCACAGCGTCTTCGCGCGTATTCTTCGATCGGAAGCCGATCGAATTGGCTATCCGCGAAATTTCAGCATTTATGATTCGGCCGATAGCAAGAGTTTAATAAAAGATATTTTGAAGGAAATGTCGCTCGACGACAAGATCTACAAACCCGGAATGGTTCAGAATCGAATTTCCTCCTGCAAGAACAATTTAATTGGAGCTGCAGAATATCCAGAGCAAGTGGAATTGGTTTCAGACGATCACGCAGCCAAGCGACCCATGATGGCAGAGGTCTACAGAAAGTACGACCAACGCTTGTTTCAATCAGGTGCCATGGACTTCGATGATTTGCTTTTCAAGACAAATATCTTGTTCAGAGATCATGCAGACGTACTTCACCGCTACCAGCACAAGTTTCAGTTCATAATGGTAGATGAGTACCAAGATACCAACTTCTCGCAGTATTTAATTGTGAAGCAATTGGCCGCGGTAACTGAAAACCTTTGTGTTGTGGGTGACGACGCTCAGAGTATCTATGCTTTCCGCGGAGCGAATATTCAGAATATTCTGAATTTTAGAAAAGACTATCCCGATTATTCGTTGTACAAACTGGAGCAAAATTATCGCTCCACAAAAGTGATTGTTGAAGCAGCGAATGCGATCATTGGCAACAACAAGAATCAGATTAAGAAAAACGTTTGGACAGCCAATGACGAAGGAAACAAAATTCGTCTTCATCAGGCTCCAACCGACAATGAAGAAGGGATGTTCGTGGCGAACACCATCTTCAAATTGCAAAAAGAAGACGGTGGAACCTACCACGACTTCGCCATTCTTTACCGCACCAACGCTCAGTCGCGTGCCA
>CALCNZ010000409.1 GCA_937897625.1 uncultured Flavobacteriales bacterium | reverse complement strand
TTCCCTACACGACGCTCTTCCGATCTCCACAAACAAACACATCTATTTTTTCCTCTCGAATAATTTTCGAAACACGCGCCGGATAAGAAGGCGGCCTTCCACCAATGTGCGTCATGAAAACCTTCACCCCTTCCACACTAAAAATCAAATCCTCTGTGGTCATCGAACGCACCCGCGTATCGTCGATATTTCCGAACACAATTCGCGTGACTTTGCCCATGGCTTCCAATCGGTTCACAATTTCTTCCGACCCAATATCTCCTGCATGCCAAATCTCATCGGCATTTCGGCAGTGTTCTTGTAATCGGTCATCGAAATAGCCGTGGGTATCGGAAAGTAAAACAATTTGCATTGTTCAAAAATAATTCGATACCGTTGCGGCTAACCCATTAATTCGAAGAATTTCGTAACAACGAACCGTATTGCTTAAAACAACTATGAAAAGACTTTTCACTTCGCTTCTTTCTTTCGCTTTTTTATTTATGTTGAATTCGTGCTTGGCACAACCTCACAAGGAATACAGCATCAAGAACAAGCGCGCCATTTCGAAATACGAGGAAGCCATTACGGCATACGGACAATATAACTCGAGCCTTGCACTTGTTATTTTGGAAGACTTACTCAACAGTGAGGATCAATTCGCTGAGGCATATTTTCTAATGGGACAGATTTATGCTGAACAAAACGAAATGCAAAAAGCCATTGCGCCTTTGGAAAAAGGACTTGCCATTAACGCTTCCATTTTTCCCATGGGGTATTATATGCTCGGCGAATGCTACTTCAGTTTGGCGGAATACGACAAAGCAGAGCAAGCCATTACCACATACACCAAAATGCCGAAAGCCAATCCGAATGTGCATTACCGCGCACAACTCATTTTGGAGAGCTGTGTGTTCGCCAAGCAAAGCATGAAGTATCCCGTTCCCTTCAACCCCATTAATCTCGGAGATAAAATCAACACTGAAAACGACGAGTACTTTCCTTGTATAACGGCAGACACCAAAACACTTCTTTTCACACGCTTGCTGAATGACAAGCGCGCGTTTGAAGGCAAGCACGAAGATTTCTTCATGACGGAAAGAACAGAAACGAAAAATTTCAATGAAGGATGGTCGCCTTCCGTTCCGGTGAAATCAATCAATACGCTGTACAACGAAGGCGCTCCCACGTTAAGCGCCGACGGACAAACAATAGTGTTCACCGCCTGTGAACTTCCGGGGTACGAATACGGTGAAACCCGCACCGGGCTTGGAAGCTGCGACTTGTTCTATTCCCTTCGAACAGCAACCGGATGGACACCTGCAGAAAATTTTGGAGTAGGAATTAATTCAAGTTACTGGGAAACGCAACCGAGTTTAACTGCCGATGGTGCAACACTTTATTTCATTCGTGGAAAGAAAGGAAAAGGCGGTCAAGTGGAAGATCCGAATATTTACTTCAGTCAAATTAACGAAGAAGGCACTTGGAGCGAACCCGCGAAGGTTCCGGGATTCATTAACACCAAAGGAAGAGAAGAAAGTGTGTTCGTTCATCCAGATGGACAAACGTTGTACTTCTCGTCAGACGGACATCCGGGAATGGGCGGACTTGATATTTTCGTAAGTCGCTTGCAACAAGACGGAACCTGGAGCAAGCCCGTAAACTTGGGATATCCGATTAATACTGCTGCGAATGAAAACTCCATTCAAGTGACCGCTCAAGGCGACATTGCTTTAATGGCTAGCAACCGCGAAGGCGGAAAAGGCGGACTGGATCTTTACTCCTTCGAACTTCCCGAAAACGTAAGACCGCGCTATGTTAGCTATGTGGAAGGGTTTGTATTCGACAGTAAAACGAATGCTCCGCTTGATGGAAAATTACAATTGCTGAATTTGAGCAACGGCGAAATTGTTGCTGAAACGTATTCGAACAAAAGTCGCGACGGCTATTTCTTGGTTTGTCTTCCCGCAGGAAACGACTACGCCCTGAACGTAAGCGCGAACAGTTACCTCTTCTACTCTTCGAACTTCTCGCTGCGCGACTTCACACCTTCCAGACCTTACCGCAAAGATGCACCGTTGCAAAAAATGGATGCAGGCGCAACAATCGTTTTGGAAAACATTTTCTTCAAAACCAACAGCTCGAATTTAGAAACTGAATCGTATGTTGAATTGGCGAAACTTATCGAATTACTCGTGAAGAATGAAAGCATGCGCATTCGCATTGAAGGACACACAGACAGCGATGGCGACGAGGCCGCGAACTTGAAACTTTCGAAAGCCCGCGCACTCAGTGTAAAAACTTATTTGGAGTCGAAAGGCATTGCTGCCAGCCGCATTGAATCGGAAGGCTACGGCGAAACACAACCGCTCGAATCAAATGCCACTTCGGAAGGAAAAGCGAAGAATCGAAGAACGGTGTTCCGAGTTCTTTAAAACAAAAAAGGTGTTCGAAATGAACACCTTTTTTTATTTCACAATTGAATTAATTCGTTCTTCCAGGATAAACTTCCAAGGCGTGACGTAAACATTCAACCGCGTTGCGAAGTGCGTCTTCGTTCAACACATAAGCCAAACGAACTTCGTTGGTTCCCGCTCCTGGCGTGGCATAGAAGCCAGTAGCCGGTGCCATCATAACCGTTTGATTGTTGTATTCGAATTCTTCTAACATCCACTGACAGAACTTATCTGCATTGTCAATTGGAAGACGTGCGATGCAATAAAACGCACCCTTCGGATTTGGACACATAACGCCCGAAATGGCGTTCAACCCATTCACCAAAATATCTCTGCGCTTCACGTACTCTGCTACTACTCCGTCGAAATATTCTTGTGGAGTATCCAATGCCGCTTCAGAAGCAATCTGTCCGAAGGTCGGCGGTGAAAGTCTTGCTTGCGCGAATTTCATAGCCATGGCCATAACATCTGCGTTACGCGTAACCAATGCTCCAATGCGCGCACCGCACATGCTGTAACGCTTACTCACGCTGTCGATCATGATTGCGTGATTGTCCAATCCTTCCAAATTCATTACTGAATGCGGAACAGCACCATCGTACATAAACTCGCGGTAAACCTCATCTGCTATCAAGAACAAGTCGTGCTTAATCACCAAGTCACGCAATTGTTCCAACTCTTCCTTCGAATATAAATAACCCGTTGGATTACCCGGATTGCAAATCAAAATAGCCTTTGTCTTCGGAGTAATTTTTTCTTCGAATGCCGAAATCGGAGGCAATGCAAATCCTGTTTCAATGTATGAAGTAACAGGAACCACATTCACGCCAGCCATTACTGCGAAGCCGTTGTAGTTCGCATAGAATGGCTCTGGGATAATTACTTCGTCTCCAGAGTTCATGCACGTCATGAACGTAAATATCAACGCTTCCGAACCACCTGTGGTGATCATGAGTTGTTGCGGAGTTAACGTAATATCCTTCGAAGCGTAATAGCCTGTTAGTCCTTTTTTGTATGAACCAATTCCATCTGAATTACTGTACTCGATCACTTTAATGTCGAGCGCCTTCATCTTCTCGCGAACCACTTCGGGCGTTTCAATGTCGGGCTGACCAATGTTCAAGTGATAAACAGTTTTACCAGCAGCCTTGGCAGCTTCTGAAAATGGAACCAGCTTA
The DNA here is from genome assembly GCA_937897625.1 of uncultured Flavobacteriales bacterium. Taxonomy (GTDB): domain Bacteria; phylum Bacteroidota; class Bacteroidia; order Flavobacteriales_D; family Sanyastnellaceae; genus CAIZGX01. The sequence goes on along the minus strand of CALCNZ010000409.1, from coordinate 9,276 downwards.
CGAATGGGTGAAGAAGGCATGGCTACCGCCTTCGATGAAATGTTTGGCATATAAATAAAATTTGCTCGGCAAAATTAGTCAATTCCTGTCGGCTTCCTTCTTAACTTGCTCCAATGTTATTCTTTTCACCTGAAATACCCGACGGCACGTGGAAATTGAACGAAGAGGAAAGTCGTCACATTAAAGTCTTACGTATTCGCGAAGGTGAAGTGCTCACCTTCACCAATGGGTTGGGCGAACGAGTTGAAGTGCAGTTAGACAAGAGCGACAAGCACTGCATGCTCACCACCTTGAAAAGAGAATCGGTTCCTTCCAACAATCCGAACATTCACCTTTTTGTAGCACCTACGAAAAATTCAGATCGCATTGAGTGGTTTGTGGAAAAGGCCGTGGAGATTGGCATTCGAAGCATAACTTTCCTCGTATGTGAACATTCCGAGCGCGTTCGCATGAAGCCAGATCGCATAGAGCGTGTTGCAGTTTCAGCATTGAAACAAAGCATGCAGTTCACTCTTCCGCAGTTGAATTTCGATATAAAATTTAACGAAGCGTGGAAGCAAGCACCGGGCAAAAAGTTGTTGGCGCATTGCGAAGACGGAGAGAAAATTCAACTTTCAACTTGGAAAGAAAAGCACACAGAGCTTTCACTTTTCATTGGACCGGAAGGAGACTTTTCGAAGAATGAAATAGCACTTGCCAATCAAGAACCTGCGCTTTCTTTGGGCGCGAATAGATTAAGAACTGAAACCGCTGCATTGAAGGCTTTGATTGCAGCGCATGAATATTTCGAACGATAAACTTCTTTTATGAAACACATTTTCAAAACGCTTCTTGTTGTTTTTATGTTGAAAGGAATTTCTGCATTCGCGCAAGTGGAAACACTTCTTCCCATGCCAACGAGTATTGCCTATGTTCACGGAAAAGGCTTTCTTTGGACGGCGGGCACACGCGCTGAATTTCAAGGCTCGTGCAGTCAAGAAGTAGATCTTTTCAATGCATGGCTGAAGGAAAACGCACCCGATACGGTTGTTGAAGTTGCGACGAATGGTGAAGAAAAACGTCAGCCCAAAAAAATCATTTTCCAACTCACGAAAAACATTCCTGCGAATACAGAAGCCTATTCTTTATCGGTTCGCGAAAATGAAATCAGATTGACCTCTGCAACAACAGAAGGAATTTTCCGCGGCTCACAAACCCTGAAACAATTGCTTCCTGGGTATTACACGACTAACGCATCGTTCAAATCATTTGAAATTCCGAGCATGGATATTTCAGATGCGCCTGCTTTTCCGCACAGAGGCATGCTGCTCGATTGTGGAAGAAATTTCATGGACGTTGCTACCGTGAAGAAATACATAGACGCATTGGCCTTTTACAAAATGAATGTCCTGCACTGGCACTTAACGGAAGACCAAGGATGGCGCATTGAGATTAAGAAATATCCAGAGCTTACTCGACTGGGTTCATACCGCATGGACAAATTTGGCAATCATGTGAGTGAAGGCTATTACACCCAAGAGCAGATCAAAGACATTGTTGCGTATGCGCAAGCCAGACACGTGACCATAATTCCTGAAATTGAAATGCCCGGTCATTCGGTTGCTGCAATAAGCGCCTATCCGTGGCTCAGCTGCACCGGAGAAAGCATTCCGGTTGAAACGGAATGGGGCGTGTTCAAAGACATTTATTGCGCGGGTAACGACAGCACCATTCAGTTTTTGAAAGACGTAATGGATGAAGTCTGTGCGTTGTTTCCGAGTCAGTACATTCACATTGGTGGAGACGAAGCGCCGAAGTTTCGTTGGGAGCATTGCGATAAATGTCAGAAGCGCATGCACGATCACGGATTGAAAAACGAAGCACAATTGCAGACGTGGTTGATTGAAGAAATGTCGAAATACCTCTATACCAAAGGAAGACAGATTATTGGCTGGGATGAAATTTTGGAAGGAGGAATTCCTGCCGATGCCATGATTCAAAGTTGGAGAGGCATGGAAGGCGGCATTGCAGCAGCGAAGCAGAAGCACGGAGTGGTGATGAGTCCAACCTCGCATTGTTATTTAGACTATGGGCTTGATAACATTAACATGGAAAAGGTCTACAACTTCAATCCGCTTCCTGCAGAATTGACCCCAGAAGAAGCGCAATACATTCGTGGGGCGGAAGGAAATATGTGGACAGAACATGCACCGCAAGAGCTAGTAGACAGCAAAGTGTTTCCACGATTATTGGCGTTGAGTGAAGTGTTGTGGACCGCACCGAAGAAGCGCGATTACGAACCTTTTGCGGTTCGGGTTGAAAAGAATTACCCGCGACTAAATCAGTTGGGAATAAATTACGGATTCCCCGATGTGCCATTGACGTTCCGCTCGCAAGTCCTTCCAACTGGGGAAGTAGAGGTTCGCGCAGTGACTTCAAATGAATTAATAGTTGTTAAATACACGAAAAACGATGAGCAATTGAGTGTGGTTTACAAAACGCCAATCATCATTCACGATACATACACCACTCTAAACTTTGAATACTTCCTTTCTTGGAGCATGGGATTTTTCAATGAATCACGAACATACACTTCAAACCTCGCCACAGGTAAAAAAGTAACGCTGTCGTACACGCCGAGTGTGTATTATCCAGGCGGTGGCGAGAACGCCTTGGTAGACGGACGCATTGGCACCGAGAATTTCAGAGACGGCATTTGGCAAGGGGTTCAGGGCAAGAACATGGAAGTGGTGATTGACTTGGGAGATGTGAAGCCCTTCGAGCATGTGACTACGCGTTGGTTTCATTATGCGAACGCTTGGATCTTCCGTCCGAAAGCCGTTGAAGTTTATGCAAGTTTCGACGGGGTGTTGTGGGACAAAGTGGCTACGATGAAGCCGAACATTGAAGAGCAAACAACAGGAGAGCTTATTGATCAACTAAGCTTCGGAATTGGACAAGTTAATGTAGCTCGTTACATCAAAGTCATTGGCATAAACAACGGCCCTTGTCCGGAATGGCACGACGCAGTAGGCGAACCGAGTTGGTTGTTTTGTGATGAGGTAGTTATCGATTAAATCACTTCGTGATCAATCAGACTTCGTCTGATCAATTGCTCTGCAATCAATCGCGGAGCGATTACTTTCCCATTGCGGCTTTCATGGCTTCTTCGGCACAGGGATTTATAATATTCACAAGTTCTTTCGTGCGAGGATTGCTTCCATCTGAATATTTTTCAGAAAGCCGTTTAAGTTTTTCTTGATACTTCGAAATTAATTTTTCTGACTTATCCTTATCGCCTAATCTTTTCGCTTCGATTATTTTGAAAAACAGATCGCAGATCAATTTCCCGTCTTTTTTTATTTGCTTCAACTCCTTTGGAGTCAATTCGGCTTCTTCCTGTGTAAAAAGACCATCGCCATCAACATCAACGAATCCCATTCTTTTGATCATTTCCTCCATGCAAGGTTTAGTCAATTTTTCATACTGCGCGTTCTTCGGGGTTCCTAGCGTGTATTTGGCGTTCAACGCATCTAATTCCTTTTGATATTTGCTCGTTAACTTCTCATATTTTTCTACATCACCAGTTACTGCGGCATCTGTAGTTTTTTCTGTAAACCAACATGACCACTTTGCATCTTTCTCAATCTCCTTGAGCTCTTTTTTGCTCAGTTTAGCGATGGCCATTTCCATCTCGTCCCCATTATTCAAATCGAATGTTACATCAATCGAAATCATGTAGCAAATGGGCTTACCATTGCGAATACAAGGCGTAAACTTGCCTATTTTCTGACAAACACGAATAGCTTCGGCATCAAAACCTACGGAACCTTCAACCGTTGATCCTATTCTAAAATTACTTAGTGTGCCATCTAATTCCACATCGCAGTAAACGGTTACTGTTCCTTCTATGCCTTTTGATTTTTCGTATTCTGGGTAGACGATGTTTTGTTGAATGAATTCTTCCAAAGCTTGTCTTCCTTCAGGATATTTCGGCAAGTCCTTCGGTAACGGAAACATCAGAGTATCGGCTTGCGCCATTGAAGCCAGAGAGATTGCTATAAGAGCAATGAAGAGTAACGATTTTTTTATCATGAGTTTTTTTTATAGAGATTACTCTCCTGCGGCGGCCTTCATGGCCTCTTCTATGCAAGCATTCACCACGAAAATCATTTACTGCATTCTCAACAGACAAGGGTCAATTAACTTTTTGAGCTCTTTCGCTTTAGTACTTCCCTTAGGGTAATCTGCATATATTCTTGCAATCAAGTGATCAGTTTCTTCAGCTATATTTTTCATATTCTCTTGATCATGTGCCTTCTCGGCTGCCTCCATTTTGAACACCAATTCACAGAATAGTTTCGCATCTTTTTGAATTTGTTTCAATTCAGAATTACTCAATACTTCATCTAAATCTCTTTCGTCGTCTAAAGCGAATTTTATGGGTAAGGTCAGATAGACGCGTTGAGGAACCTCGTTTAGTTTTCCAGGATTGAATTTTCCCAGTTTCTGACAAACCCTTAAGGCTTCAGCATTTAAACCAGGTCCATTTTGAACGCCAAGAGAGACATTGAAATGAGTTGGCGTCCCGTCTTTTTCTACAACAAAATTAATAAATACCGTTCCTTCAACCTTCAGTGATTTCTCCAACACGGGGTACTGGAGATTATTAAAAATGACCTTGTACATTTCATTCTCTCCACCAGGATAAGTGGGCATTTCATGAACGAATTCCAGAGGCTCCTGAAGGGTATCCTGCGCAATTGTAAAAAGAGGAAGAAGAGCTATTGCGAGAAGGAGTATTTTGTTTTTCATTGAAGATAATTGTTCAAACAGATAAATGAATTTGGACTTGTGAAATCATAAAATAAAAATTCATTATTCCCCCATTGCGGCTTTCATGGCTTCTTCTAGGCAAGGCTTAACAAGCTTCTCGAGTTCCTTTTCCATTTCGCCTCCTCTCACATATTTCTTTTCAAGAGTCACTGCTTGCTTTTCAAACTCATCTGTCAACTTCTTAGATTTTTTCTCATCGCCTGAACGCTGCGCTTCAATCAGCTTAAACATCATGTCGCAGATATACTTGGCATCCTTTTCAATTTCCTTCATCTCCTTTCTCGTAATACCTGAATCACCGTCGTCAAATAAAGAGAATTTAATTGGAATGGTTAAGTACACCCTTTGAGGCACTCCGTCTTGTGTTCCTGGATTGAATTTACCAAGCAATCGACAAGCGCTTATTGCCGCGCTATCTAGGCCAGCACCACCTTCTACTCCTTGTGAAATCCTAAAGTGAGTGGGTGTACCATCTTTTTCAACCACGAAATTCACGAATACGGTCCCATCAATATTCATCGATTTCTCATATTCAGGGTACAAGACATTCTCAAAGATTACCTGAAACATCGCATCCTGCCCTCCAGGATAAGTAGGCATTTCTTGAACAAATGTTAACGGAGTTTCAGGAGTTGTTTGGCTAATCCCAATAAATGAAAAAAGCGCGAACGTGAGAAGTAGTAAGATGTTTTTCATTCAATAAATATATACATCTCCCCTAACGCCACCAAACTTGCCCCGCTATATTCGTCAAAAGACGTATAGTCTGAAAGACATTCGCCAGCAGCATCCGTCATAGACTTTCGTCGCAGACATTCGTGCTTGCACTGTCGTCAAAGACATTCGTGCAAAGCACAAAAAAAAGCCCTCCGAAGAGGGCTTTTCATTTCTGTTGAGAGAAATTATTTTTTAATACGCTCTGCAACTGCTTTGAACGCTTCTGGGTGATTCATTGCCAAATCTGCAAGAACCTTACGGTTCAATTCGATTCCGTGTGCGTGAATTTGTCCCATGAATGCGCTGTATGACATACCGTGCTGACGAGCACCGGCATTGATACGAGCAATCCACAATGAACGGAAATCGCGCTTGCGAAGTTTACGTCCAATGTAAGCATAGCATAATGCTTTTTCTACTGAGTTTTTGGCTACTGTCCAAACGTTTTTACGTGAACCGAAGTAACCTTTTGCCATTTTAAGAACTTTTCTTCTTCTGGCTCTACTGGCGACTGCATTTTTACTGCGTGGCATAACTTTTTGTTTTTAGGCTAAGGTGTTCTTTCGAACTTAAGACCTTTTACCGGGTTAAACTTTACCTTGCTTCTTTAATGAATGAACATTAGGCTACAAGCAACTGCGCCTTGATAGATCTCTCGTCTGATGGGTGTACAAGACCAGTCTTAGTCAAGTTGCGCTTTTGCTTAGTGCCCTTCTTGGTTAAGATGTGTCTCTTGAACGCCTTCTTACGCTTAATCTTACCGGATCCAGTTACCTGGAAACGCTTCTTAGCGCCGGATTTTGTTTTCGCTTTTGGCATTTTATTTAGGTGTTAGAATTATTTCTTTTTTGGGTTAATTACAACAAACATTTTCTTCCCTTCCAACTTCGGCAACAACTCTGGAGTTCCTAACTCTGCAAGTTCTTGAACGAATTTCAACAACAATATTTCTCCTCTCTCTTTAAAAACAATGGAACGTCCTTTAAAGAAAACGTAAGCTCTTACCTTACTTCCTTCTTTCAAGAACTCTTGCGCGTGCTTCAACTTAAATTGAAAATCGTGATCATCCGTGTTAGGTCCGAAACGAATTTCTTTTACAGTTACGTTCACCTGCTTCGCCTTCATCTCCTTCTGCTTCTTCTTTTGATCGTAAAGAAACTTGCGGTAGTCAATGATTCTACAAACCGGTGGAACGGCATTCGGCGAAATCTCTACGAGATCTGCCTCTAATTCTTGAGCCAGTTTTAATGCTTTGTCTCTCGAATACACACCAACTTCGACATTCTCACCTACCAAGCGTACCTCGGCTGCGCTAATGCGATCGTTAATTTTGTGTTCTGGTTCAAAGATGCGTCTGCCTCTCATCTCGCGCTTTATGATATTTCCTCCTTGTTTATTAAATTTCTTTCAACATGTTAGCCACTTCATCATTCACCATAGTAGCGAAATCTTCAACGCTAAACACACCCAAATCTCCTTCGCCTTTTTTGCGTGCAGATACTGAGTTTGCTAGCATTTCAGTCTCACCAACCACTAACATGTAGGTCACTTTTGCAAGCTCCGCTTCACGTATTTTCTTTCCCACTTTCTCGTTAGTATCGTCAACGAGGGCGCGAATATCGGAAATTTCTAGCGTATTTGCTACTTTTTTTGCGTATTCGTTGTATTTCTCGCTCACGGGGAGAATTCTTACTTGCTCTGGCGATAACCACAATGGGAATTGACCCGCACAGTGTTCAATTAAAATCGCCACGAAACGCTCCATACTTCCGAACGGCGCGCGGTGAATCATGACCGGTCTGTGCTTCTGATTGTCAGACCCCGTGTATTCCAATTGGAAGCGCTCCGGCAAATTGTAATCCAACTGCACCGTTCCCAATTGCCACTTTCTTCCGATCGCATCGCGAACCATAAAGTCTAACTTCGGTCCGTAGAATGCTGCTTCTCCGTATTCAACAACGGTACGAAGCCCTTTCTCATTTGCTACTTCTTGAATAGCCAATTCAGCCTTCTCCCAGTTCTCTTCCGAACCAATATATTTCTCACGATTAATTGGATCACGCAATGAAACTTGCGCCAAGAAGTCTTGGAAATTCAAGGTCTTGAAAATATAAAGAACCAAGTCAATGACTTTTCCAATTTCTTCCTTCACCTGATCCGGCGTGCAGAAGATGTGCGCGTCGTCTTGAGTAAAACCGCGAACACGCGTCAATCCGTGCAACTCTCCGGTTTGCTCGTAACGGTAAACCGTTCCGAATTCAGAAAAACGCAACGGCAAATCTTTGTAACTGCGTGGCTCCGCGTTGAAAATTTCGCAGTGGTGCGGACAGTTCATCGGCTTCAACATATACATCTCTCCCTCTTGCGGAGTGTGTATCGGTTGGAAACTATCTGCACCGTATTTCGCCCAGTGACCGCTGGTTTCATACAATTCTTTCGAACCGATGTGCGGAGTAATTACTGGCTGATAACCTGCCTTCTTCTGTGCAACCGTTAAGAAATTCTGTAAGCGTGTGCGCAAGTCGGTTCCTTTCGGCAACCACAATGGCAATCCGCTTCCCACACGTTGAGAGAAATGGAACAAACCCAATTCCTTTCCGAGTTTTCTGTGATCACGCTTCTTCGCTTCTTCCACCTGAACCAAATACTCTTCAAGCTCTGCAGCTTTCGGGAAGGTGATGGCGTATACACGCGTCAACATTTTATTTTTTTCGTCGCCTCTCCAATAAGCACCCGCAACATTCATCAACTTCGCAGCCTTAATGAATCCGGTGTTTGGAATATGCGGACCACGACACAAGTCGGTGAAATTACCTTGGGTGTAAAACGTGATTTCTCCGTCTTGAAGTCCTTCAATCAATTCTAATTTGTACTGATCTCCCTTCTCTGTGAAGTATGCAATCGCATCGGCTTTTGACACTTCCTTGCGAACGAATTCGTTCTTTTGACGCGCCAATTCCAACATTAATTTTTCCACTTTCGAAAAATCTTCTTGCGTGAATGGTTTTCCTTCGAAATCTACGTCGTAATAAAATCCATTTTCAATCGGTGGACCAATCGCCAACTTCACACCTGGATATAAAGCCTCTAAGGCTTCGGCCATCAAGTGAGCCGAGCTGTGCCAAAGGGTTGACTTTCCATTCTCGTCGTTCCACGTAAGCAACTTTACCGTAGCGTTATCGGGAAGCGGACGCGAAGCGTCAACCACTACTCCGTTTACTTCTGCGGCAAGCACATTACGTGCAAGACCTTCGCTAATTTGAGCAGCCAGTTGCATTGCAGAAGTACCTTCTTCTACTGAGCGAACGCTACCATCGGGTAAAGAGATGTTTAACATAGTGAAAAATGAGGTGCAAAGATAGCAACAACGGGGCTATTCTATTTTAAGAACTTTGCAATATTCGGTTTGAAATAATTACTGCTTTTCATCACCTTTCCATCTTCACGATAAATCGGTTGACCGTTGTCATCGAGCTTGCTCATGTTGCTTCGCTGAATCTCTGCGAAGATTTCTCCCATTTGTTCTTGAAAGCCGTGGGCGTTCATGGTGCCGCAAAGGATGTAGAGCATGTCTCCTAGTGCATCTGCAATTTCAACAATATCGCCATTCTGAGCGGCTTCGAGATATTCTTCATTCTCTTCCTTCATTAAATTGAAGCGCAAGTTGTATTCGCGTTCCTCCAACTCACCTGTTGGCGTTTTTCTAACAGGAATTCGGAATGCGTTGTGAAATTCTTCCACGCA
>CALCNZ010000408.1 GCA_937897625.1 uncultured Flavobacteriales bacterium | reverse complement strand
TGGGGCATGAACCCATGATAGGCGCGGCTTTCAATGATTCGAAAGGAGTTTACGAATACGCGCATTGGTTTCAATATATTTCGGAATTCGTTCATTCGTTTGATTACACCTGTGCGAATTTAGAAGTGACTTTAGCTGGAAAACCATACACGGGATATCCGCAGTTTTCTTCTCCAGATGCCTTTGCTGAAGGCATACACAGCGCTGGATTTACCATTTTCGTCACTGCAAACAATCACTCGCAAGACCGCGGAAAGAAGGGAGTAGAGCGAACAATTCTTATGCTCGACTCTTTGGGAATCACGCACACGGGCACATTCACAGATACCCTTTCGCGAGATATGAACTATCCTTTGATTCAAGAAGTAAAAGGAGTGAAGATTGCCTTGTTGAATTGCACCTACGGTACGAATGGATTGGTGGTTCAGCATCCGAATGTGGTAAACATGATCGATACCCTTCAGATTAGAAAAGATTTAAAAAAGGCTTTAGAGAGAGGAGCACAATTCACAATCGTGAACATTCATTGGGGAGTGGAATACCAGAGGAAGGAAAATTCAGAACAAGATAAATTGGCGCAATGGTTAGTAGACGCTGGCGCCGATGCAATCATTGGACTTCATCCGCATGTGGTTCAGCCTATGCAAATTCTTCATCCTAGAATTGATTCAACCAAAAACGTTCCTGTTGCTTATAGCTTGGGTAACTTCATTAGTAATCAGCGTGAACGCTACAAAGACGGAGGCATTGGAGTGATTCTTCATTTAAAAGTGAAGAACAAAAAGGTTCAATGGGACACCTGGGGCTATGTTCCATTTTGGTGTCGTTTGGGTGGAAGTCCGCGTGGGTATTATTCTGTACCTGTTTCGGATTGGGAGCTTCATCCAGAGAAATACGAATTGAATTCGGAAGAAAAAGTTAAAATTTCAACCTTCGCGGAAGACACGCGTGAGTTGTTGAAAGATATTCAAGAAATTAAGGTCAAATAGGAGGGGAAATTAGTTTTTGCATCAAAGGCAAAAACACCTATTTTTGCACCCGTTTAACAGTAAAAAATAAATTATGGGAAACTTACAATGGGGCGATATTGTGCTCTATTCAATTCCAGCGTTAGGTCTGCTTGGAATTTTATTCATGGCTATTAAGTCGGCATGGGTTACAAAGCAAGACGCTGGTGACGAGAACATGCAAGAGCTTGCAGGTTACATTGCTAAAGGTGCTATGGCATTCTTAAAGGCTGAATGGAAAGTATTGGCATACTTCGTAGTTATTGCTGGTGCTTTATTGGCTTGGTCTGGAACCCTTGTTGAGACTTCTTCTCCGGTAATCGCAATTTCATTCATTATAGGAGCTGTACTTTCTGCATTGGCAGGATACATTGGAATGAACATCGCTACGAAAGCGAACGTTCGTACAACGCAAGCTGCACGCACAAGTTTATCACAAGCTTTAAAAGTAAGTTTCACAGGTGGATCTGTCATGGGTCTTGGTGTTGCTGGTTTGGCTGTAATAGGATTGGGTTCATTGTTCATTCTATTTTACACCATCTACGTTAAATCAGTAGGTGCTAGTGTAAACGGAGTAGAAATGGAAAAGGCATTGGAGGTTCTTGCAGGATTCTCTTTGGGTGCTGAGTCTATTGCATTGTTCGCTCGTGTGGGTGGCGGTATTTATACGAAAGCGGCTGACGTAGGGGCTGACTTGGTAGGAAAGGTTGAAGCAGGAATTCCTGAAGACGACGTTCGTAACCCAGCAACTATTGCAGATAACGTAGGTGATAACGTAGGTGACGTTGCGGGTATGGGAGCTGACTTGTTCGGGTCTTATGTAGCAACAATTTTAGCAACAATGGTATTGGGTAGAGAGTTAATTTCGAAAGATGATTTCGGCGGAATTGCTCCAATCTTGTTACCAATGCTTATCGCAGGTTTAGGAATTATCTTCTCTATCATTGGAATGATGTTCGTTCGTGTGAAAGACGAATTGGGTAACGTACAAAACGCATTGAACCTAGGAAACTGGTCAAGTATTATTTTAACAGCTGTTGCATCTTTTGTTATTGTGAATTGGATGTTACCAGACACAATGACTTGGACAGACGCTGCTCGCGGAGTTGTTGTAACTAAAATGGGTGTTTTCTGGGCAATTATGGTGGGACTTGTAGTAGGTGCTTTAATGAGCATCATTACGGAGTACTATACTGCAATGGGCAAACGTCCGGTTCTTTCGATCATTAAGCAATCTGCAACCGGTCACGCGACTAACATCATAGGTGGATTGTCTGTAGGTATGGAATCTACCGTTCTTCCAATCTTAGTATTGGCTGCTGGTATTTATGGTTCTTATGAGTTTGCAGGTTTATACGGTGTGGCTATTGCGGCTGCAGGTATGATGGCAACAACAGCAATGCAATTAGCAATTGATGCATTCGGACCAATCGCAGATAACGCGGGTGGTATTGCTGAGATGAGCCAACTTCCAGAAGAAGTTCGTCACCGTACAGATAACTTAGATGCAGTAGGTAACACAACTGCAGCAACTGGAAAAGGATTCGCTATTGCATCTGCAGCATTGACTTCATTGGCATTGTTCGCAGCATTCGTAGGAATTGCAGGTATTGATGCGATTGACATTTACAAAGCGCCTGTATTGGCTGGATTGTTTGTTGGTGGAATGATTCCATTTATCTTCTCTTCTTTGGCTATTGCAGCGGTAGGACGTGCAGCTATGGATATGGTGAACGAAGTACGTCGTCAGTTCCGCGAGATTCCAGGTATCATGGAATACAAAGCGAAGCCTGAATACGAGAAGTGTGTCGCAATTTCTACTGAAGCTTCTATTCGTGAGATGATTGCTCCAGGTGCTATTGCGTTGATTGTTCCAATTATTGTTGGATTCGCTTTCGGTCCTGAAGTATTGGGTGGATTGTTAGCGGGTGTTACTGTATCGGGTGTATTGATGGGTATGTTCCAATCGAACGCAGGTGGTGCATGGGACAACGCGAAGAAGTCATTCGAGAAAGGAGTTGAGATTAACGGTGAAATGTTCTACAAAAAGTCTGAGCCACACAAAGCATCTGTAACAGGTGACACAGTGGGGGATCCTTTCAAAGACACATCTGGACCTTCTATGAACATCTTAATTAAGTTGATGTCTATCGTTGCCTTGGTTATTGCTCCGCATATTTCTGAAAAGGGACATTCGGGTGAAGAGATCGGAAGAGCA
>CALCNZ010000407.1 GCA_937897625.1 uncultured Flavobacteriales bacterium | reverse complement strand
CCTGGGGCTGGAGAAGGTCCCAAGGGTTCGGCTGTTCGCCGATTAAAGTGGCACGCGAGCTGGGTTCAGAACGTCGTGAGACAGTTCGGTCCCTATCTGTTGTGGGCGTTTGAAGCTTGAGAGGACCTTTCTCTAGTACGAGAGGACCGGGAAGGACGAACCTCTGGTGTATCTGTTGTGGCGCCAGCTGCAGTGCAGAGTAACTAAGTTCGGATGAGATAAGCGCTGAAAGCATCTAAGCGCGAAACTCGCCTCAAGATGAGGCTTCATTGAGAGTCGTCAAAGATGATGACGTTGATAGGCCACAGATGTAAAGGCAGTAATGTCAAAGTCAAGTGGTACTAATTACTCGAATGCTTATAAAACAAAACTCTATCAATATATCTCTTTTTTAGGTGATTATAGCAGTGAGGTCCACCTCTTCCCATTCCGAACAGAGAAGTTAAGCTCACTTGCGCAGATGGTACTACAGTAACATGTGGGAGAGTATGTCGTCGCCGATCTTCAAAAAGCCTCAAGAGAAATCTTGGGGCTTTTTCGTGTTCAATAGTTTTTCATCTAGATTAATAATTCATTAAAACATTCTACAGCCTATCTGAATATGTTTTGTTTATTTTCACCATATTTGCTCAGCAAAAAAAATGGTTCAAATAGAAATGAATTCATCTCAAATTCCACCTTTAGCCCCAGGCGCAAAGCCTCTGTTTGGACACCTTTTTCAATTCAAAAAAGATCCATTAGCTTTCTTCGCTACCCATGCATGTCAGATGGGACAGTTATACAGAATTAAATTACTGCAAAAAGAATACGTTGTCGTAAATCATCCAGATGCAATTCGACATATCTTGGTAAACAATGTAAAGAAATACTCAAGAAGAAAATCGTATGCTTTCCTTCAAGAATTATTAGGAGATGGTTTGCTGACTTCCGAAGGTGAGGCTTGGAGAAAGCAAAGAAGACTCTCGCAGCCCGCTTTTTCAAAAGAACAATTGCATGGTTTAATTACACAAATGGATCAGTCTATTCAAGATTATCTCAATGATAATTGGAAGGATAATTCATCCATTGATTTAGAGAAATCCATGAACGTGTTAACCCTTCAGATACTCACACAGAGCATATTATATTCCCCTAGTCAAAGTTATTTCCAACAAGTGCAATACGATTTGCACGACGCGTTGCAATACATGACATCGTCGCGATTCAATGCAATAAAGGTGCTAGCCAAACTTCCTTCAGAAAAGAAAAGAAAAGGAAAAGAAGCAATTAAAAATGTAAAGGCTCTCGTGTCTAAAATTATTGCAGAGCGAGCGGATCCCAATTCTGATAAATACAATGATCTTCTCGAGATGCTTATGTCTACGAAAGACGAGGAAACAGGAGAGTCTCTTGGGCAAGACGCTTTGTTGGATGAGGTAATGACTATGTTCGTTGCTGGTCACGACACCACAGCAGCGGCACTTACCTGGACCATATACTTACTTCATAAGAATAATCAGGCTTTGAATCAGATGTATGAGGAGTTGAATAGTCAATGGGACGGTAAGGAGATTTCATTTCAAACGTTGAACGCACTCCCTTACATGAAAATGATAATTCAAGAAGCACTGAGATTGCTACCTCCAGTTTGGGCGTTCGGAAGAAAAGCAAAAGAAGAAGATTCAATACTGGGATACGAATTACAAAAAGGACAGTCCGTTAACATTCCTATTTACGCCATACATAGACATCCAGATTTTTGGGAAAAACCCAACGAATTTTACCCGGAGCATTTTTTACCTGAAGCAGTGAAACAACGAGATAAATTCGCATACATGCCCTTCAGCTTAGGCCAGCACAGATGTATTGGTGAGTATTTTGCCATTATGGAAATTCAAATGGTGCTGATGCGGATGTACAAAAATTATAAAATAGAATTGATTGCAAAAGAGCCATTGGAATTCATTCCTTTAGTTACTTTGAAACCGAAACATGAAATTCAACTGAGCATAAAGAAAAAATAACATGAAGCCGAATTACACGACAATAGATTGGCCCGACTATCGAAACGATATCGTAGATTTTTTAGATATAGACTCGCGTAGGAATCATGCGCAAGCTATGTTCGAAGTTGATATTACAAAATTGAACGAACAGATATCTAAGCGACCAGAGCGCATGTACACAGTTACCTTTCAACTTGCACATTTACTTTACTGCTACGGAAGATCCATTCATGCACATCCTGAAATGCAAGCAAGATTGTTCAAGAAGAAGTTGTATTTGTTCGATGATGTCGACGTGTCTATGATTTTCGAGAAGTCGGCTCCAAACGGACACAAGGTTCCAGTACCTTATGTCTTCAGAAAAATTCAATCAAAATCATACACTGAAATTTTGAATGAATTGCAATGGGCGAATGAGGCAGAAATGCATGAAATTTACAAGCCGAAAAAATCGAAATTGCTTCGTAAGCTGCCGAAGTTTTTAAGAATGTATCTTCTTAAAAAAGCACTTTCAAACCCACTGAATTGGAAAGAGAATTTAGGTACGGTTGCCTTCACTACTTTAGGAATGATTATTCGCAACAGACGCATGTACCCTGTGCCCATTGGTCCATACAGTTGTATGCTTGCTGCAGGTTCTTCTTATCACGAAAAGGTAGATGGGAAGTCCATTTCGAAGTGGTGTATTGTTCTGAACTTCGATCACAATGTGATCGATGGCGCTCCAGCAGTTCGATTTGGAAAGACTTTTATGACAATGGTTGAAAAAGGACTTGCTGAAGAATAATGTTAAACAAAAAGTGGTAATGGATTCGAATGCTGTAAAATGGATAATTTATCCTGTTGTAATGACCTTCGGGGTCCTTCAGTTTTTTTTGATATTGAACCTAGGTCCAAGCCATCTTGAAATGGCAACGACCGTTCCAATGATATACATTATGCTTACTTGTTTTTTTTTGGAACGCGCAGTTCCATATGATAAAAACTGGAGGCCTGATGGCTTGGATTGGAAGAATGATGCACTTCACTTAATACTTTTTCAAACGATTTTACCAAAAGCTTTTAAGTTTTTGTTTCTGTTATTGGTTTTGCATTTTGTGCCCAATAACTTTGAACTAATTCATGGAATTTGGCCGCACCATTGGCCGCTGCTTTTGCAAGCCTTGACAATGATGCTTATTTCAGATTTTTTTAGATACTGGATTCATCGTCTTAGCCACACGCTTCCTTTTTTATGGAGGTTTCACGCTGTGCATCACGCTCTGAAAAAACTATATTGGTTGAATACCACACGAATTCATCCAGGTGAAAAAATCCTTCAACTTATTTGGGAAGTAGGGCCATTCATCTGCATTGGTGTAGCGAAGGAAGTCATTGCCTTGCATTTAGTACTTTACGGTCTGAATGGTTTTTTAAGACATTCAAACATTGATATGAAATTCGGAGTTCTGAATTATATCATTTCAACCAATGAATTGCACCGTTGGCATCATTCGAAAATCATTCAAGAGTCAAACGCCAACTATGGAAGTGATACCATGATTTGGGATGTACTATTCAGAACATTTTATTGGCCAAAAGAGAGAGCCGTAGAAGAAATAGGTGTGTTCAACAGCCATTACCCGCAGGACTTCATGGGGCAAATGGAAGCGCCATTGATTGCAGATTTAGATAAAGAAGATAAATTGCCATTCAGTTGGAAGCATTTTATTCTAAATGTTTTTTTGAATCTGAAAATGAGAAAGAACCGTAGAAATTTTCTCTCCGAATTATCAGAACAAACGAATAGAATAGAGGAAGTGCAAAAGCACTTGTTAATGCGACTGCTTCATGAAAATCAAAATACACGATACGGGAAAGAACTTAAGTTCGATCAAATTAAGTCGGTAAAGGAATTTCAAAAAAGTGTTCCTGTAAACACATACGAAGATTTAAGAAGTTGGATTGAAGAACAAGCTGTTTCGAAAGAGGAAGTGCTACTTTCAATCCCAATTGTTATGTTCAATCAAACTAGCGGAAGCACTGCAAAACCTAAATGGATTCCGGTAACGCAAGAGACTTTAGATGGTTTGAAGCACAGTCAGCAACTCTCCACTTGGTTACAATACACCTATGCACCCGAAGCCTTTGAAGGACATATTATGGGTATTGTAAGTCCTGCGCAAGAAAGCATGAGTGAATTTGGAATTCCAGTGGGATCTGCAAGCGGACACTTTTACAAGAACATGCCGCGCATTGTGAAAAGAAAATATGTTCTACCCCATTCCGTTTTCGAGGTGAAAGATTACCAAGTGAAGTATTATTTAATTCTTCTTTTGGCATTGCAGCACAAGGATATTACATACATAGGAAGCGCGAATCCATCTACCTTTCTTCAATTGAATAATTTGTTGAAGGAGAGAAAAGGAGATTTAATCAACGATCTAAAAGCCAGATCACCTTTATCCGTTCAGTCAAAAATTTCAGAAAGATTATTTGAGCGGATCTCAAAATTACTTGTTCCTTCAAAAGAAAAGATCGGAAGAGCA
>CALCNZ010000406.1 GCA_937897625.1 uncultured Flavobacteriales bacterium | reverse complement strand
AAATCAGTTTTTAAATTTTCTTGAAACGAATAAGCACTACCAAGTCTTAACGAACCCCTCACAACTTCAACAAGTTGAAATGATGATGGATCATGCTGGAAACGATAGAACGTTGAACCTTACGGCTTACCCAACCTATTCACAGTACGTTACAATGATGCAGAACTGGGCGGCAACTTACCCTTCAATCTGCACGCTTCACAATCTTGGAACCACCACCAACGGTCATGGACTTTATACGTTGAAGATTACCGACAATGTGAACGTTCGTGAATACGAACCACAGTTTTTGTACACTTCGACTATGCACGGAGATGAGACTGCGGGATACATTGACATGTTGTACATGATCGATTATTTGCTTTCTAATTATGGAACAGATCCGCGGGTGACTTCTTTGATTAATTCAATGGAAATTTGGATTAACCCATTGGCAAATCCAGATGGAACATATATCGGCGGCGACAACACGGTGAATGCCGCTATCCGTTACAACGGTAACAACGTTGACTTAAACAGAAACTATCCAGATCCACAAGACGGTCAGCATCCAGACGGTTTGGCTTGGCAGCCTGAAACTATGGCTTTCATGGGTTTTGCAGATACGATGGATTTCGTTATGTCTGCAAACTTCCACGGGGGAGCAGAAGTATACAATTACCCTTGGGACACCAAAGCTATTGACCATCCAGACAGAACTTGGTTTGTAGACTTGGGATTGAATTATGTAGATACCGTGCATGCTGTTTCTCCTGCGAATTACATGGTAGATTTTGCTACTGCAGGTTTCGATGCTCCGGGTGTAACCAATGGGTTTGCTTGGTATGAAGTGAACGGTGGAAGACAAGATTATATGAACGCCTTTCATCATTGCAGAGAAATTACCATCGAGCTTTCAACAACGAAATTGATTCCTCCGAGTGAATTCACAAGTAACTGGACGAACAACAAGCACGCTATGCTTTATTACATGGAAGAGACATTGAATGGATTCCATGGTCTTGTTACAGACGGTTGTACAGGTCTTCCTGTGAAGGCTAAGGTCTTCGTAAACAACCACGATGCAGATAGTTCACATGTTTACTCTTCACTTCCAATAGGAAATTATTATCGTCCAATTACCCCAGGAACGTATAGCGTTACCTATTCAGCACCTGGCTATCAAAGTGTAACGTTGAACAACATTGTTGTGACAGCAAACACAGGTGTTGAGCACAACGTAGTGTTGCAACCGTTGGCTCCTGTATCGAACTTCACAGCAGACCACACATCTGGTTGCGGTGGATTGGTAAACTTTACTGATTTAACGGGAAGCGCAACTTCTTGGACTTGGGACTTTGGCGATGGCAATACCTCTTCTGTTCAGAATCCATCGCACAATTATCTTCAAACCGGAAACTACACCGTTCAGCTTGCAGTGACCAATTGCGCTGGAACCGATACGAAAGTAATTACGAATTACATTAACGTGAACGTAATGGAATTACCCGTTGTGGCTACAACGAGCTATTCAGTTTGCAGTCCTCAAGCCTTCACTTTGAATGCTACAGGTTCGGGGAACATTGCTTGGTACAATCAAGCAATCGGAGGAACGCCGCTTGCTTCTGGAAACACGTTCACTACACCTGTTTTAAATGCTTCATCAACCTACTACGTGGAGAACCAAGTGGGCTCGGGAACAGCGAATGTGGGTTCTACGGACAATAGTGCAAACGGAAGTTTCTACACTGCAAATACCTACCGCTACTTAATTTTCGACGCGCTAAGTGATTTCACTTTGGTGTCTGTTCAAGTGAATGCAAATTCTGCAGGAAATAGAACCATTGAACTTCGCAATAGCGCTGGTACAGTGCTGCAAAGTGCTACGGTGAATGTTCCAACAGGAGTTAGCACGGTTACCTTAAATTTCAACATTACGGCTGGAACGGGTTATCAGTTGGGTGTGGCAGGCGGAAGCAATCTTTGGAGAAACAATGCAGCAGCAGCTTATCCGTATACAATTCCTGGTGTGGTTTCCATCACAGGTAACAATGCAAACAATTTAACGTATTATTATTTCTTCTACAACTGGAGTGTGTCTCAGAGCTGTTCAAGTGCGCGTATTCCAGTAAATATTGTTGTTGGAAACAACCAAGCTCCAACACTGTCAATAACTCCAGCGCTTGCAGCGGTATGCGAGGGTTCTGCTTTGGATATCATAGCATCAGCTAGCAATGTATCTTCTCCAGTTTATTCTTGGAGCGTGAATGGGGTGGCGGCTAATCAATTTGGAAGCGTGTTTACATTGAATGCAGCTTCGAACGGAGATGTGGTTAACTGTACGATTTCAGATCCAAACAACTGTTCGGGTGTAACAACTGCAAGCTCAAGTATAAACTTGAACGTGATTCCTGCGCCAGCTGCGCCAAACGTTGCATACGATCCAAGTACAAATACCTTGTCTACTTCTGATGGAAGCAGCGCAGATTGGTATTTCAATGGGGTTCTAATTGCAGGATCGTACGGACCAACATATACGCCTTCTGCCAATGGGGTTTATTCAGC
>CALCNZ010000405.1 GCA_937897625.1 uncultured Flavobacteriales bacterium | reverse complement strand
AATCATGTATGTTGAAAGCCCAACAAATACAAGTAAATACACCAACAGCTGCGCAAGTATTCCGCTGTCTACGAAGCTGTGCACGCTACTGTCTCCAAGCACCCCGCTGCGCGTTAAAAAAGTCGAATAAACAATCAAGACAAAACTACTCAGTGTTAGAATGAGCGTACTGAAAAGTGAGGTTTCTCGCTTGGTGTTAATCACGAGCAAGTGTGCTGCAGCAACCAGCGTTAGCCATGGTACAAGAGAAGCATTTTCAACAGGATCCCATGCCCAGAATCCGCCGAATCCGAGGGCTTCATAAGCCCAAGCTCCTCCCATAAGGATTCCCGTTCCTAAAATCATAACACCGAAAAATGCCCAAGGCACAGCCGGTTTCATCCAGGAAGAGCGTTCGCCTTTCCACAATCCAGCAAGCGCATAGGCAAATGGAATAAGGGTAGAAGCGAAGCCCAAGAACAAGGTAGGAGGATGTATGGTCATCCAATAATTTTGTAGAAGTGGATTCAATCCTTTTCCATTTTGAAACAACGGAAGGTCGAGATAATCGGCTCTTTGCGTCCAAGGAAGACCAATGTTAGCGGTTGCTTCTCTAAGCAATCCGAAAGGAGAAGATCCAAATTGGAAGTCGCCGAAATAAACTCCTAAAAGCATGGAAGCTAGGAACACTTGAACCAAGGCAATAACAGCCATGACACTTGATTCCCATTTTTTTGCAGTGAAGAGAACAATGAGTCCGAGAACCATTTGCCAGAATAACCACAACAAGAAGCTCCCTTCTTGTCCTTCCCACATGCACGAGAAGATGTACTTCATAGGCATCTCTGTGTTCAAGTGATCAAAAGCATATTTGTACTCGAAGTAGTGGCTGAACAAAATGTAGAACAAGGTTGCCACCACGGTAAGCACTGCTCCGGAATGAATAAAGAATCCGATTCGTCCGATTTTCTTCCAAGCTGGATCCTCGTTTTTTCTTACGGAAAGAAAAAAGGATACCGCAGAAAAAGCAGCAGCAATAAAAGCTAGGATAACAGCAAAATGCCCGATTTGACCGGGCAATAGATGTTCGTTCAGGTATTCAATATTCTTCATTCACCAATTACATTTCGTGCTTCTCTTCGTTGTATTTACTTGGACACTTCATTTGAAGGTGATCGCTGTGGAAGATTCCATCTGCGTTCATCTTTCCTTCTAAGGTTACATTTTCTGAACGTTCCAATCCGAGTGGTCTTCCAGAATCTTGATGAAGATAAACCACCTGTGATTTTCCGTTGGCATCGATAACGTTGAAGATCGTTAGGTTCGCATCAACCATTGGGTCGTTTTGAATGGCAACGTTTTTATCTAATGTCCCCACTATTTTATATTTCTCTCCCACGTGCTCTGCCGCTTCTCCGAAGGTAGCAGAGTTAGTACTTTGCGCGTAAGTGGCAATGATAATTCCGAACACCACCGCAACTAAAATCAATAAAACAATCTGAAGTTTGCTCATCTATTTTTGATTTTGTTCTTTCATTTTCTTCTCCAATCTTGAAACTTTAATGTCAAGACGAGCGAGGTAGACAATAATTCCCGCAAGGATTAGTGTTACAACACCAATCACAACAGGCATCTTTCCGAAATGTTGAAAATAGTCCATATTAATCTTCTGTAATTTTTAATTCTTCTTTGATGCGCTTCGCGCGAATGCGAACGCTGTAAAGCCAATAGCCCAAACAAATCCATCCGAATACAGCCGGATAAAATACGGTGCGCAAAGTGCTGTCTAAATCATATTGGGAAAATGCAGGGTTTCCACTTTTCCCCGGATGAAGCCCAGCCGCAAAGCGAGGCATAATCATCAATAAAATGAACATAAGCACAAATGCAAATATGTTGAAGACCGCTGAAATACGTGCGCGTTTGTCTTCGTCGTCTATGGAGGCGCGAAGAATGAAATATCCTGAATACACCAGGAAGACCACCAAGGCTCCGTTTAGCTGAGGATCTTTGGTCCACCAGTCGCCCCAAGTGTACCTTGCCCAAAGCGATCCGGTTAATAAGCCCAATACACAGAAAAGAATTCCCACTTCATTCAACAAAGTAGAACGCATATCGAACTTCAACATCTTTTCGAGTCTGTTCGGAGATTCTTTTAAATTCAGAAGTTGAAGGCTATTCGCGAATGAAAGAATCATGATGAAAAACATGGTGAACCACATCGGCACGTGCCACATGAGGTTGCGAATGGTTTCATTCAACACAGGTAAATTCGGAAATCCGAAGCCCGTGTATTTTTCTTGCTTCACATTGAGCACCCAAGAAGAATCAGTTGCGGCGGAATCTAAGACTATATTTCCGAGCGAGCAAGCCTGATTCAAAATCATTTCACCGTCGTTCGAGTTGTAGGCCTTGAACAATATTGCGTTTGAAGGAAGAGTGTCTGGAAGGTCTAAGGTTATTGCAAGTTTTCCATTGTCGATGGGTTGAACGTCTCCTTGGAAATAATATTCACCCACACGAATTCCCGCAGTAGTCTGAGCATCTTTGAAGTGGGTGTAATGACCAGCCAATTCAATTCGGTTGTACCCCGATCGCAATTGCGTCGTGTCTGCAATGACAAGCGCAGGGTCCAATGCGTGATACAACGAAAACGTACATGCATACAACAGCGCTAGACTTCCTAAAATTTTATACCAATGCTTCATTCAAGAATGGAATTGTTCACGGGCGAAATTAAGCACGAAAGGTTGGAAAAAGATGAAAAAAAAGGTGCGAATTATCAAGACTTCCAAAAGAAAGGAACCAAGAATAACGACATGATTGTGGTGGTTAAAAACAACCCTGCAAGAAGCATCATTCCAAACGAAGCCACTTGCCACGAAGCACCGTCGAGAATGTTTAGCGTTACAGAAGTTAGACTGAAAAGAAAGGGCATGAGAACTGGAAATCCGAGCACAACCGTAAGGGATGCTGAACCGTTTGCTTTGAAGGAAAGAGCTGAAAGAAATGTTAATGCTGTTCCTAATCCAATACTACCCAGAGAAACCGCTAGCAGAAGCAAGGAGATCGAAGTTCTCGACCAAATTTCCGACCCGAAAAATAAAGAAAAAAGTAAGATTGAAAGGAGGTTCAATGCAAGAATAAGTAGCGAATAATATGAAGCTTTCGCAATCCAAACTTGACGCGGTGAGGCAAGGGTGTACAGCAGTTTGTCTGTTCCGTTTTGTTCTTGTTGAAACGATTTCTGCATGGCGTTAAATGCCGCGAAGAGGCCTACAATCCAGAACAAAGCCGCAAGAACTTTTGAGTCTTCAATCTTTTCTAAAGAAAGGTAGCAAGTGAAAACCGTTGAAAGCACGAAGAGTAAGATGCCAAAAAGCAATTGCTTTTTTCGCATGTCGAGTTGAAACTCTTTCTTGAAAAGGATATAAACGGCTTTCACCTCGCAAAGATAAGACCTACGAGGTGAAAGCAGATTATAAGGTTCGAAAAGAACTGCGCGGTACGATGTATTCGCCATTCGGCTTTCGAATCATTTGATAGAATTCTTTGCAAAGGAAATTCAAGTTTCTACGAACAGGTCTGTTCTTGAGGTGACATTCCCAGACTTCCATGGCCGTGCGTTTCGTGTTTTCCCAAGCATAGGCGTTCAGTCCTTGCGGTTGAAGAAAAGATTCAATGTGCGTTTTTACGTCTTGAAGGTGTGTGATGTTGTGCATGTCTTTGAATTTTCTTCAAAGCACACCCTTCAAATTGTAATGGATTTACGACATGAA
>CALCNZ010000404.1 GCA_937897625.1 uncultured Flavobacteriales bacterium | reverse complement strand
TTCCAACTAAAGCCTTCATACGTGTAAGAATAGCTTTCTTCGAAAGTGTGAATTCTTCTTCGTTAAACTTCACTTCTTTCTTTTCTGCTGCTTGAATGAACGCCGTTATTTCCGCATCAGAAAAATTAAAATGTGTAATGAACTCTTTCGAAGTTGGATATTTCTTTTTCAACTCATCACGGTGAGCATCTACATACTCCATCGTCCAGTCATTCGTAATTCCAACTCGAAGAAGATTCGAAAAATACTTACTGTTCTCAGATGTATCCAAAGGAACAAAAATGTCGGGCATAATTCCACCGCCACCATAAACGGTACGCTTTGTTAAACGTGTTTCGTATTTGTCTTTATCTGAAAACTTAATGCTGTCGGCATGAAAGAACTCACCATTCTTCAAGCGCTTCAAATAATCCATTTCGTAATCTTCCAACCCTTTTTCATAAGGCTTCTGAATGCAACGACCGCTTGGTGTGTAATACTTCTGAACCGTTAAACGAACCATTGAACCATCGGGCAAAGGCACAGGGCGCTGCACAAGACCTTTTCCAAAAGATCTTCTTCCAACAATAACCCCGCGGTCCCAATCTTGAATGGCACCACTCACAATTTCACTTGCACTCGCAGAAGACTCATCAATTAACACCACCAGTCTTCCCTCTTCAAACCTTCCTTTTACACGCGGCTTTGCATTTGTTTTCTCTTCGGGAAAAGCGCGTCCTTTCGTGAATACGATCAACTTGTCTTTATCCAAAAACTCATCACACATATCAATCGCTGCGCTCAACATTCCTCCGCCATTATCTTGCAGATCAAGAACTAAATCGCGCATTCCCTTTTTCTTTAAATCGTCTAAGGCCTTGCGCAATTCTTCTGTTGTTGTTTTCGCGAAACGAGACACTTTAATGTATCCAACTCCTTCTGCCGCCATGTAGGCCGCGTCTATGGAGTAGATTGGAATTTTATCTCGAACAATTTCATAAGTCTGAACTCCAGCTACACCTTTTCTCAAGATACCTACTTTCACTTTTGTTCCGCGAGGACCGCGAAGTTTCTTGAAAACGTCGTTGTTCTTGATTCCAATGCCCGCCATGTTTACGCCATCAACAGAAACTATTTTATCGCCTCCACGAATGCCCAATTTCTCCGAGGGTCCACCCTGAATGGGTTCTACCACCATAATGGTGTCGTGCAGTATGTTGAATTGAACACCTATTCCATCGAAGCTTCCTTCTAGCGGTTCGTTGGCTTCTTGCAATTCTTCAGCACTGATGTAGGTTGAATGGGGATCTAACTCTTCCAACAAAGCAACGATAGCCTTTTCAGTAAGTGCCTTTGCATTCACCGAGTCTACGTACATATATTCAATGTAATTCAACAACGAAGCGAATTTATCGGTTGTTGTTTTCGGATCTGGTTGTGCCCAAGCGGTTGCTGTAAGAAGCGATTGCACAACTAAAAACAGGACAATTTTCTTTTTCATAAGTTCGGGTTAAAGGTACAACGCAGATTCGTAGTACCAATGTCCCTAACTAAAAAACCGTACCACTATTGCATTTAAATTAGACATGCTCGACGCGCATGTTCAATTAGTCATTTCGCAACATTGAAAATCAAAAGTTCACTATCACTTTCAAACTAATGTTGCGGCCCATATTGTAGATACCAAATCTGCCAGCCGCAAGATTTTCGGGTGCATATTTT
>CALCNZ010000403.1 GCA_937897625.1 uncultured Flavobacteriales bacterium | reverse complement strand
GCGCGCAATGTATTTCGACATTCTTCTGGAAGGCGCTGATACCAGCCTGTTCCTTCGGTCTTCCATTCCAACATTTGATCACTTACCTCTTTCACTTTCTTCGCTGGATTTCCAACCATAACACTTCTTCTTTCTACCACCGTTTTCGCTGGGACAAAACACAACGCACCAATGATGCATTCTTCTTCAACAACAACATCGTCCATTAACACTGCATTCATTCCCACCAACGTGTTTGCGCCAATCTGCGCGCCGTGCACAATGGCACCGTGACCAATGTGCGCGTTCTCGCCCAATACAACAGTGGTTCCAGGAAACATATGAATGGTGCAATTTTCTTGAACATTGCATCCGTCTGAAATAACAATCTGTCCCCAATCGCCGCGAATAGCAGCGCCTGGACCAATGTATACGTTCTTTCCAATAATCACATTTCCCGTTACGGTTGCATTCGGATGAATGAAAGCCGATTCGTGAATGACAGGAATGTATCCGTTGAATTCGAAAATGTTCGCCATGTTATACGCGCTCTAAAACAACTGCATATCCTTGTCCAACGCCAATGCACATGGTGCACAAAGCGTACTTCTTATTGCTGCGAGCCAATTGCATAGATGCCGTCTGAACCAAGCGTGAACCGCTCATTCCAAGCGGATGACCCAAGGCAATGGCACCTCCTTGCGGATTGATGCGCGCGTCGTTGTCTTCCAATCCAAGCTGACGTGTACATGCTAAAACTTGCGCCGCAAAGGCTTCGTTCAATTCCAAAATATCCATTTGATCAAGCGTCAATCCTGCACGCTTCAATGCCAACTTCGACGCTTCAACCGGACCAATGCCCATAATGCGTGGCTCTACTCCACTTACCGCAGAAGAGACAACACGTGTCAAAGGTGTTAATCCATGAGCATTCAATCCGTTTTCACTCGCCATTAACAAGGCTGCAGCACCGTCGTTCAGACCTGAAGCGTTGCCTGCAGTAACGGTTCCTCCGTTTCTGAATGAAGCACGCAATTTCGCAAGACCTTCCAATGTGGTTCCTGCTTTCGCGAATTCATCTGTATTGAAAATAATTGGATCTCCTTTTTTAGTTGGAATGGAAACGTTCACAATTTCTTCCTTCAATAAATCTATGGAAGCCGCTGCTTTTTGTTGCGACCACAAAGCGAAAGCATCTTGATCGTCGCGTGAGATGTTGAACATTTCTGCCAAGTTCTCTGCGGTTTCACCCATAGCATCTACGCCATACATCTCTTTCATTTTCGGATTCACAAAACGCCATCCGAATGATGAGTCGAACATTTGTGCATCTCTTCCGAAAGCCGAACTGGTCTTAGAAATCACCCACGGTCC
>CALCNZ010000402.1 GCA_937897625.1 uncultured Flavobacteriales bacterium | reverse complement strand
CGCTACAGCCGACAAAGAAATCTCTTTGAATGTTTTCCAACCGTTTTCGGTTTCCCAACAATCGTAGATGTGCAAAGCATATTCGAAGCCATTGAATTCAAAATACACATCCATGAAATGCGCGCCTTGTATCCCCATGTGCTCCGCGCGATAGACATCTACTTTCTTAAAGTTAGCCTTCGACCAATCGATGCTGTAGTTATTTGAAAGTCGTTCCAATCCTTCAAAAGTTTCAATAGCTAATTTCTCCATGGACTTGTCGAGGCCTATGGCTCTGCCGCGTTCCTGATTTTTTCCTTCTTCTGAAAGATTGCTACGGTCTATGATATCGCTGAATTCGTCTTCGGTCAGATAAAGCGCTTTTAAATCTTTTTCACTGTGGTTTTTAACGGCTTCAAAAACGGCCTCACCGAACTCTTCGGGAGTTTTCGGAGCAGAAGAGCAAGCGCTAAAGGCGAATGCAGATAAAACAGCGAGAGCGAGAACAATTCGATTCTTTAACATAATCTTTTCAAATAGATTCATTCAAAAGTAGTGATCCCGTCGCGAATCGAACGCGAATTCTGGGCTTCGGAGACCCATGTAATATCCGTTATACTACGGGACCATTTAAGGCCCGCAAAGATAGGGGAATAATTCAGTGAAGTGGCAATGAAAAATGGAACGTAGTTCCGTTGTCAATGGCGCTTTCAATCCATATTGAACCGTTGTTTTTCTCGAGAAACTCCTTGCAAAGAATTAATCCCAAGCCCGTACCTTTTTCCTTTTTTGTTCCAGGAGTTGAATGAACCCCATCGATTTTGAATAGCTTTTGAATCTTTTCTTCAGCTATTCCCACACCGTTGTCTTGAACAGATATTACTATTTCATTTTGTTTTTGAAAGGAATTGATTGTAACAACTCCTTCCATGTGTGTGTATTTAATGGCATTTGAAATCAGATTTCGAAGCACAATACTCATCATTTCCTTATCTGCAAAGATGAAAGTTTTTTCCTGCACCATATTTTGAATGGAAATGTTCTTTTCCTCTGCGTTACATCCGAGCAGGGCAATAGCCTCTTCAACCAAAATTTTAACGTCCAAAACTTCGGGAGCAAACTTTATAGTTCCTGTTTGAACTTGAGACCAATCCATTAGGTTCAATAGAATGTCTAATGCCTTTTTTGAAGATTGATTGATAATCTTTGCATAACGATCAATTTCCTCAGTGTTATTTTTCTCGGATCTTGATAGAAGTAAATCACTAGAACCTATAATTGCGCTGAACGGATTTTTTAGATCATGCGCAAGGATTGAGAAAAACTTATCTTTCGAAGCGTTCAATCGAAGGAGCTCTTCGTTTTGATTTTTAATGATTAGCTCTTGTTCCCTGCGATCTGAGAGGTCTTCAATAATTCCCCAAACCACTTTTCTTCCATCTACATCTATAAATAGTGCACCGCTAATAGATAGGGGATAGCGGCTTCCATCTTTCCGAATATACTCTTTGAAATTGGGGCCAAATCTTCCTGTTTCATTCAGTGTTTGAAGTTGATCAATCTCTTGCTGTTCGTATTCCTTTGGTGTTAAATCCCAATAACTCAAATTCAAAAATTCCTCTTTCGTATACCCCGTAGACTTTAATATTGAATTGTTAACCTCTAAGAATTCTCCTGTTTCGTGAAGAACAAGTGCCATTCCAATAGGAGATTGCTCAAAGAGCATCTGGAATTTGTTTTGCGCAAGAACGCGTTCAATGTCTTGGGTCTTATGAACTGACTTGAGGAGTAGGTTCTCCTCACGAAGTTTCGTGAGTTCTATCAAAAGTTCCTCTTTTGTTTTGTCAAAATCATTCATTGAGTCAGACACCATCTTAAAGTATCGAATAAATGTACGAAGCAAATGACTTTAAAGTTACACAAACAAAAAAGCCAATCTTTCGACTGGCTTTTGATTTGGTAGCGGGGACAGGACTCGAACCTGTGGCCTTTGGGTTATGAGCCCAACGAGCTACCAACTGCTCCACCCCGCACTCTAAAAGTTTTCCCCTTTGGGAGTGCAAATATAACTAATTTTACAAGCAATATGCAAGAAAAATCTGAAGAAGGAGAAAAAAAAGCCACGCACAAAGCGGGTTTCGTGAACTTGATTGGAAATCCCAATGCAGGTAAGTCTACGCTAATGAACGCGTTAATGGGTGAAAAGCTTAGCATCGTAACCCCAAAAGCGCAAACAACGAGACACCGAATTATGGGAATTTTAAACGATGAAGACTATCAAATTGTATACAGCGATACCCCAGGTGTGCTCGATCCGAAGTATAAATTGCAAGAAGGAATGATGAAATCAGTTGGAACTGCGCTTAAAGATGCAGATCTTATCTTGCTCGTCATTGACCTTCTCGACAAAAAAGGTCTTCACGAAGAAACATTCAATCGCCTGAAGAAAATGGAAGTTCCCATTTTCGTTGTGCTAAACAAATTCGATAAGGCGGGCACAGAGAAAGCCAATGAAGCATTTCAATTTTGGAATGAAGCTTTACCGAATGCGAAAGTGTTCCCTGTATCTGCATTGGAAAAGATTTATACGAAAGAACTACTGAATGAGATTCTTGCTGTTCTACCTGAGCATCCAGCTTTCTTCCCGAAAGATGAAATCTCCGATCGCACGCAGCGCTTCTTTGTGAGTGAGATTATTCGTGAAAAAATCTTCACCACCTACGATCGCGAAATTCCTTATTCCTGCGAAGTTATTGTTGAAGCCTTCAAAGAAGAGCCGACCATTATTCGCATTTCAGCTGTTATTCTTACTGAACGCGAATCGCAGAAAGCCATTATCATTGGACACCAAGGAAGCATGTTGAAGCGAGTAGGGACAAATGCCCGCAAGGACATGGAAAGCTTTTTAGGAAAGAAAGTGTTTTTGGAAATGTTCGTGAAAGTGGAAAAGTGGAGAAACGATACAAGAGCCTTAACACAAATGGGATACCTCGACTAACATGATAGTCTTTCCAAACGCAAAAATCAATTTGGGTTTGTTCATCACCGAGAAACGAACCGACGGATTTCACAATCTGGAGAGTTTGTTTTTTCCAATTCCTTTGTGCGATATTTTGGAGGTTACTCCCACAACGGAAGAGACATCCCTCAATTCTACAGGGGAATCTTCTGATATTCCAACCGAAAAAAACATTGTTTACAAAGCTTGGAAATTGCTTCAAGAGGCGCATGGAATTGGTAATGTCCACATTCATTTACACAAGATTATTCCCAGCGGCGCTGGAATGGGCGGAGGTTCAAGCGATGGATCTTTTATGCTCAAGGCGTTGAATGTACTGTTTAATTTGAATTTGAATTCGATTCAACTGGAAGACTACGCCGCTCAATTAGGAAGCGACTGTCCGTTCTTCATTAAGAATTCAGCAGCATTGGTAACGGGAAGGGGGGAAGTGGTTCAATCTATTGATTTCAGCTTGAAGGGAAAGTATGTATCGATTGTTAATCCTGGAATTCACATCGCCACAGCTCAAGCTTTTCAAGGTATTCAACCACAGGCCTCAAATTTCGATTGGATGAATTTTGTTAAAAATCAAGCGTTCAATTCTGAATTGAGGAACGACTTCGAGCTGCAAGTCTTCAAAATGTTTCCTGAAATTGAATCAATTAAAAAAGACATGATGAAAGAAGGAGCAATCTACGCGAGCATGTCGGGTACAGGCAGCACGGTGTATGGGATATTCAACGAAAAGCCCAATTTTGAATGGAACGAATATTATTTTCATCGAACTTTTTCATTTTGAAAGTCGTATTTTGTGTAAAATGAAATATATTTGTCTATCTCATTACCATGGAAAACAAAAACAATTCTAACATCAAGTCTGTGAATCCGCTTCAAGAAGAGTTGAATGATGTGAAAGCACAGAATGAAAAACTCGAGCGTGAATTATTGGCTCGTGAAGAATTAATGCAGAGTATGTTTTCTCTTTTGGCCGAAAAGAAAAAGTAATTCGCTTTTTTGTTTCAAGATTTCTTCGTTTCTTAGGTGCTTAAACCTTAATCAAAATGCGTAAGATATTTTTAGGCTTTTCGTTATTTTTATCTATTTCTGTTTTTGGACAAAGCGATTTCGAGAGAAGTTACGATCCGTTGGAAGTTAGACTCTATCACTCTGAAGAGGCCTATCATTCAGACAAACAAATAACATTATCGAATTCTAGTGTTTGGAAGTCTTTTCAAGCAACTCATCCGAAATGGACATCCTTATTTAATGAAAGAAGTGGAATGCCTTCGAAAGCTTTCGGAGATCCAATTTCTGCAATAGGGTCAACAGATTCAGAAAAAGCAATTTCCTTTTTGAACGAAATAAACCAGTCGTTTTGTAACAGCACCATTCAGATTTCTGCAAGACCAGAGATTAAAACAGACAAATTCACCAACGTAGTTTTCGATCAGACTTTTAATGGAATGAAAGTCCTTTTCAGCAAAGCTTCAGTGAAGTTGGCGAATGGAAAAGTAGTTCAATTTTCTTTTGGTGTTCATCCGAATATTCAATTGGAAGACAAGCCTGCAATAGGTGAGATGCAGGCACGTTTAGCCGCTCAGCAAGGAATTACAGGAACTATCGAATCTGTTCAATCCAATTCGGAAATCTTTATTTTGCCCGTTCCTACTTCGGAATCTTTCGATTATCGAAAAGTGTATTCAGTTACTGTGTCATCGCGTAACTCACAGCATGTTCCTCAAAAATATTTGACGTATGTTGATGCGATCTCAGGGAAAATATTAGTGCGCAAAGATTTGGTATCTCATTCGAAAGGCGGACCTGGAAAACCAGGGTCTGAAG
>CALCNZ010000401.1 GCA_937897625.1 uncultured Flavobacteriales bacterium | reverse complement strand
CCTTCAACAGACCAATGGGGCCGTGAATTTGCGTGCCGGGTATGTGCGAAAAGGGGGGTAGTTGCTGTGGAGTCTGCGCCAGAAACAAAAAAGCCGTTCAACCGAACGGCTTTTTTGTTTTTGGAAATCGTGATTGTTAAATTCTTGTAAATAGGAATGTCTATTTGATATACTTGGACAACTCAGCTTTTTGTTGATCGAATTCTTCTTGTGTGATTAATCCAAGTTCTAATTTATCCTTGGCCTTTTTTAATTGCTCCAACGCATCATCGCTGGACAATCCAAAACCTTTTACTTCACCAACAGCCAAGGCGTTCTCGAATTGAATTGTATAATTTGAAACTCCTGTAAATCCTTTTGTTCGGAATGAAACCGCATATCCAGCGCGCTTAGATCCATATACAAATATTCGCTTAATTTCTGTTTCAGTGCCGCTTGAAAAAGCCGTTAAATTTGTGATAGGTAATAGAATCCCATCTCCTTCAGTTATAAAGGCGAATGTTTTGTTTGAAGAAGGTACTCCAATTTTTATTCGATCACCAATTTTATAAGTCGCTCCATCACTAGCTATGTAAGAAGTGAATTCTCCCCGCTCAGCTGTTGCAAGATCTGCGTATTTTATCTCTTGTCCAAAAACCACCGATGCGATTGTCGAAAAAATAATTACTGCGATTAAATTCAATTTCATTTTCATAGTTTTAAGATTTGGGCAAATAAAGAGAATGATTTTGCCAAATAAGGTCAGTCGCTAGGCTGGTTGAATTGAATTGACTTTATTTGACAAACTATTTTAAAGATGTTCAATCAAAATAGAATTTACCGGCTTTTTCAATTGATAAATTATCTGAAAGCGAAGCCTGCCAAATCGGTTCGAAGCATAGAATCGTTTTTAGAGACTTCTGAAAGAACTGTTTATCGCTATCTTGATTTATTGGAAGATCTTGGTTTTGACATTGAGCGAGACAGTCACAATAAAATATTTATATCATCGAATTCCGACATATCCATTATTCCTTTTACATCGCAGGAAGCGGAATACTTGAAACGACTGATACTTTCAGCTGGAAAAGAAAATCAGTTGGCACAAAGTGTTTTGAAAAAGGTACATCAATCGAGCGAAATTCAAATTGGCGCAGAGAGTATATATAAAGCACACCTTTCAAAAATTGTTGAGCAGATTTCGGTGGCCATTGTAGATGGAAAACAACTGTTGATCAAAGGCTATCATTCAGCCAACAGTCAAAGTGTTACCGACCGACTGATTGAACCCACATGTTTTACTGAAAATTACGATTCGGTATCTGCCTTTGAAGTCGAGACTCAACTAAATAAGTATTTCAATATTGAACGAATGACTTCGGTAGAGATTCAGGATACGCCAGTGAAACATGAAGAGCTCCACGAATTTTACAAGCCCGATATTTTTGGATTCCAGGGTAAGAGCCTAGGAGATTTGTGTTGGGGTTTTCTGAGGAGGTTGAAGTTATTGGTTCAAAGGAGTTTGTGCGGTATATTCAGAAGATGATGAAAAAATAGTTAAGGCGAATGTGCAACCACGAATGTTGCGAAGCAACGAATCTCTTCAAGGAATGCTTCGCGAATGTCGGAGACGATTTTAGAAAGTCTATTTGAATAGACTCATCGCTTCCGCTTTCTGTTTACATGATACTCTTCAACCGCCTCGGCGGTGGTGAGCCAGTTTTTTCCTTCTTTGTAGCCCGCGATTTTACCTTGACGAATAAGTAAGCTTAAATACTCTTGTCCGTATGGAAGCGAAATCTCTTCCACAATTGACGAGATGGGCTGATAACCGTCGTGCTTGTTTTCGAGATGACTTAAATAAATATCTAGCGAACGCTCTAACGCTTGTAAGACCATGAGGACAAGCTTCTCGTAGTTGCCCTGATTGCCTTTGTTCAACGCGTCGTAATACTTTTTGCGATCTTGCTGAAGAATAATGGCCGGAGGATAGCCCGCACTCATGAGAATTAAATTGAACATCAATCTTACTGTTCTTCCATTTCCATCGAAAAACGGGTGGACCCAAACCATGCGGTGATGGAAAATGGTAGCTCGAACAATCAAGGGCAGTGACTTTTCTTCATTCACCCAATCAATCAACTCGTCCATGAACCCATCTACCTTCAAGGCATTTGGCGGAGTGAAGTTCGCTCCGGTTATGCGCACGCCCGCTTTGCGATATCGACCGGCATATTCCTTTTCAATGCGCTGCAACACCAAACTGTGAATGTGCAAAATGTCCTTGGCCTTCATTTTATATTTTGGATTCACCAGTGTCTCTAAAAACTGAATGGCTTCGTGGTGATTGAGGGTTTCGAAATGCTCTCGCAGCGACTTCCCTCCTACGGTTAATCCGTCCGATAATATCACTTTTGTCTCTTGCAGCGTCAGCGTGTTCCCTTCTATTCCATTGGAATGATACGTCCACTCCATCATTAAACTCTCACGCAATTTCTCCATGGCTATCGCAGGAATGGGACGCAGCTTGGCTAAGCGATGTTTCTTCGCTTCAACGCGTTCCAACAACGATTGCACTTTTTCTTGTCCCCAAGGATTGGTTTGCCAAGTCATGGTGCAAATATCGGTAAATTTTAACATCTCTTTATCCGATACTTAATTAAAATTAGAAAGTTGCAAGGCAACGAATATCCGAAGGACGAATGTTGCAGAGCAACGATAGTCGGAGACGATTTTGGATAGTTTATTTGAAATTCTTTAAAATTCGATTTCTATTCTCTTGAGATTGATTGTTCTTATGATACAGCTCAATAAAAACGATTCGCTTATCTTTTTCGAAATGCGCGTAGATTAGTCGAAAGCCTGAATTTACTCCTCTTCCTTTTAAGGATTTACATGCCATCTTTTTGATTTTAATGATACATGTGGACAATCCAAGATTCGGAATGACAAAACTAAAAGGAGCATCTGCGAATGGTTCTTCTTCAAGAATTTTTTCTATGATTAATAAATCAGAAGGAAGACTGGGGTACTTTTTCACCAATGACTTCAAATCCTTCTGAAATTCATTCAAATACTCAATCTTCATTTTCTAATTCGTTGTAATCTCGAACGGAATATTCAGGAGTGCGATAAAACGCTAATTCATAAGAAATATCCTCATTGTTGGAAGTAACTTTCAATGGTTTATCGGCAAGCGCATGTGACTTTAATTTCTCAGCAGTCCAATAGTCGAATTGAATAACCACATTATGAATGGTATCCATCTCTGCGCCATTCAATTCACGCAGGTCAACAGCAATAAGCGGAATGAGCTTCATTACCTTTTTTCCATTTACTGAAATTTTAACGCGCTGAATGATCTGTTCTTCAATAAATAATTGAATGTAATGATCAAGTTTCTCTATCATAGGACCCGTTTCCGTTTTCGAGTATTGCAAACCGCTTAAATGATCTTCGAATTTTTCATAATAATTGAAGTCACAGAAATACAATAAACTGTGAAGCGAACGCTCAGAGACATTGGGATTGCCAGACGTAAGTTTCAAAAGAAAAAGAAGTGTATTCTTAAATTTTTCCAATTGAAAATGAGGAATCGGATTCCTGAGTAAACTCTCTTTTGATTTGTATGCAATGAACTCTTCTTTCAAAATAAGTGATTCCTTTTGATCAATGAATAAATCATTCATTTGACATCCCAAAGCTTCGATGATTAGAGGAATTTCTAATATGTCTATTCCTCTATTACCCATTTCAATCTGAGCAATAGCAGGTCTTGATACGTTTATAGCTTGCGCTAAATCGTTTTGCGACATTGCTTTCGCTTTCCGCAACTTGGCAATACGACTCCCAATTAATTTTGCACTGTATTTCGTTTTCATAAAAACTTCAATTTCATGCAAAAATAATCAATGTTAGATAAACGAACAAAACAATGTTTTCTTTTAGAACAATAAAAAAATGTCTGCAACGAATGCCCGCTGGGCGAATTTCTGCGAGGAATGCCGGAGGCGAATGCTTCGCGAGGGTCCGATGGACGAGGGCAACTTGGTTGCGAGGGTCTTCGACGATTTTTAATTTAACTCCAAACGCATTAGAATATCGCGTTGGAGATCGGAGCCGAGAAGGAAATCGTGTTCGCCGTATGAGATGAAGCCAAGAGATTTGTAAAATGAAATGGCTTTGGTGTTGTGCTCCCAGACGCCGAGCCACAGGGAGTTGAAGCTAAGCGATTTCGATTGGTCAAAGGCAAATTTCATGAGCGTCTTCCCTACTCCAATTCCTTGAAACTTCTTCAAAATGTAAATACGTTCAATTTCGAAAGTTTCAGAGATATTCAATTTCATGTAACCCGAAAGTTCTTCTTCAACATAAATAAAATAGAATGAAGATCCTGGAGCTTGCAATTCGAGCGCGAGTTGATCCAATGAAAGATTGTGCTCGAAGTAATGCGTCATGTCTTCCTTCGTGTTGAAATCAGCAAACGTTTCTTCAAAGGTGTTCTTCGAAATTTCTTGAAGCAATGACAATTCTGAAAGATGAACCTGAACAATTCTCATGAGGTGAAAATAATCATTTCGAAAGATTAACGAACAATGCGCGGATCGAAAGCAAGTCGCTCTTTCGAGATGACTTCGATTTTGTGTGCGTCGGGATGATCAGGATTGATAAGTAAATTGAACTCTTGCGGGACAATGCTGCTCGGGACTTTCAAGACAGGGAATTTCATTTTTTGGACAAAGGTGTCGCCCAAGTTCTGCGTAAAAATGGAAGGCGGATGAGCATTCCAATTTTTTGGAAGATCGGCAATGGACAACTTCTGAATCTTCAACGAATCTGGAATTTCAATTTCAACCAAATAACGATCGGTTGGAATTTCCATTACTCCATTTAAATGCGCAGTAATCTCGAGTAAAGCAAGCGCTCTGCTTTCTGAAGTATAGACCATGCGCGTGTGCTCACTGTTCCATCGAAAACTTGAAGACATGGATGCACCAATGCCTTTCAAGGTGTCTTTCAAATACTTCTTGCGGTCGATTCTATAAACCAGCATTACGCAAAGTTTCCGTATTCAATTCTATTCAAACACTTGCGCACTTCTGCAACACCCGAAAGGGTATCGAAGAGCGACTGCGGTGTAAGGCAGTTCAAAGATTGATTCGGCATTTCCAACCAACGATTGAATTTCTCTTCTTCGTTGTTGAAGACTTCTTGACCAAACGATAATAATTCAGAAATGGCAACAACCAATTCGGACTCTTTGCTGTTAAGAACAGCTTCTTGCCTCTTGTTTAAGTTGTATGTTGTTTGAGCAATACCCAAAATTCCCAATAAAAATTTAATGGGTCTTTGCATGCGCTCACTTAACTCGTCTATGGTTGAATAAGGCAAACCTTTTCGAATGATTTCAATTCTTCCCAAGCTGTTGCCATAAGCCATGGCGCTTTCTTGAAGAACTGATTTTTTGTGATTGGAAGATTTCATAAGTAGCAATTGTGTTGCAAGATAGCAATAATTTTGCTTCAATGCAATAATATCAATGATGAATGTTGCGGAGCAACGAATCTCTTCGAGGAATGCCGATGGCTAAAGTTGCATAGCAACGAATCTCTGCGAGGAATGCTTCGCGAATGTCTTCGACGGTTTTAGAAATAAAATGAGAAGTCGAAAACATTCCTCGAAGAGATTTGTAAAAAGGGCATACGTTGCTTTGCAACATTCGCGAAGCATTCCTCGAAGAGATTCGCCCGAAGGGCATTCGTCTTTGACTTAAAGTTCCTTCTTCAAAAACAATCCCGTCAAAGACTTCTTGTTCTTAGCGACTTGCTCCGGTGTGCCGGTGACGATGACGTTGCCGCCGCCTTCTCCGCCTTCGGGGCCCATGTCTATGAGGTAGTCGGCGCTTTTGATGACATCCATGTTGTGCTCAATGACCAAGACGGTATTGCCGCGTTCAACCAGTCGGTTCAAGACATTCAATAACATTTGAACGTCTTGAAAATGCAATCCAGTTGTGGGTTCGTCCAAAATATAAATGGTCTTGCCTGTGTCGCGTTTCGCGAGTTCGGTGGAGAGCTTCACACGTTGCGCTTCTCCTCCACTTAACGTGGTGCTGTGCTGTCCGAGTGTGATGTATCCCAATCCCACGTCGTTCAAGGTCTTTAGCGTGTTGTGAATGTTTCTGTGATTCTCGAAAAATCCAACAGCTTGCTCAACGGTCATGTTCAACACATCTGAAATGGTTTTTCCGTTGTAGAAAATTTCCAAGGTTTCGCGGTTGTAACGCTTGCCGTTACAGGCTTCGCAATGCACATACACATCGGGAAGGAAATTCATTTCAATCAATCGAACTCCTCCACCCTTGCACGTTTCACACCTTCCACCTGAAATATTAAAACTGAATCTTCCTGGCTGATAACCACGAATGCGCGCCTCGGGAACCGAGGCATATAAGTTTCGAATGTCTGTAAAGATTCCAGTGTACGTACTCGGATTGCTTCTCGGGGTTCGACCAATTGGACTTTGATCTATTTCAATGACTTTGTCTAAATGCTCGAGTCCTTCAATCTTTTTATAGGTCAACGGCTTGCGCTGTCCGTTGTAGAAATGGGCATTCAAGATCGGATAAAGCGTATGGCTGATCAACGAAGACTTTCCACTACCACTTACTCCTGTTACACACGTGAAGGTTCCCAAGGGAATTTCAATGGTCTCTCCTTTCAGGTTATGTCCGCTCGCTCCCTTCAACACCAACTTCTTTCCGTTGCCTTTGCTTCTTTCTTTCGGGACAGGAATGTTTGATTTTCCACTTAAATAATTCGCGGTAATGCTTCCAATTTTCAAAAAATCTTTTGGCTTACCGGCAGCGACTACATGTCCACCGTGCCTTCCAGCGCCTGGACCAATGTCTATGATGTAGTCACTTTCCAACATCATGTCTTTGTCGTGTTCAACCACAATGACGCTGTTTCCACCGTCGCGCAAGTCTTTCAACGAACGAATTAATTTCTCGTTATCGCGCTGATGCAATCCAATGCTCGGCTCATCCAAGATGTACAGCACGCCAACCAGCTGCGATCCGATTTGAGTGGCCAAGCGAATGCGTTGTGCTTCTCCACCACTCAATGTCTTCGCACTTCGATTTAAATTCAAATAGCCCAATCCTACGTTTAGCAGGAACTTCAGACGGGTGCGGATTTCCTTTAACGGCTCGCGTGCAATGATTTCTTGTTTTTTATCGAAACTCGAATCGATGCCTTCGAACCACGCGCTGAGCTTTTCAATGTTCAATGCGCTTAATTCTGAAATGGTCTTTCCGGCTACTTTGAAATGATTCGCGGTGTCTTTCAAACGCGCGCCCTTGCAAGTAGGACAAGCTTTTTTATTCATGAAGGTCTCGGCCCATTTGCGAACAGCAGGGCTTCCGTCTTCTTCGGCATGTCTTTCAATAAATGCAATAAGTCCGTCGTAGCGGGTATTCATGGTTTGTCCATTCGACATTTCCACTTCCACCTTATCGTCGGTTCCATAGAGTATGACTTGAATGGCGTCTTCGTCTACTTCTTTCAACGGTGTATTCACGGTGGCGCCGTACATTTTCAAGATGGCAGCTACCTGTTGGTTGATCCAAGAGTTCTTGTTTTCACCCAAAGGTGTTATTCCGCCTTGCTTAACGGTCTTCGAATTATCTGGAATTATTTTCTCAATGTCAATTTCCGCAACTTCACCCAAACCGCTGCAGTAGCTGCATGCGCCGTATGGACTGTTGAAGGAAAAGAGATTCGGTTCAGGTTCGGGAAAGGAAATTCCTGAAGTTGGACACATGAGGTTCTTCGAAAAATGGAAGAGCTTCTCGTTGTCCAATTCCATAACCATTACATCGCCCTTGCCCATCTTCAGCGCGGTTTGAACGGTAGCCTTCAAACGCGGATTGTTCGGTTCAACCGAAAAACGATCGACCACCAATTCAATGTCGTGCACCTTGTAACGATCGAGCTTCATGTCTTTCGTCATTTCCTTCAACTTCCCATCTATTCGCACGCGCACATAGCCTTGCTTCATGAGCGAATCGAAGAGTTCGCGGTAGTGACCTTTGCGGGCTTTCACCAACGGAGAAAGAATGGCAATCTTCTTCGCCTTAAAATCTTTGGATATTTTTTCAATGAGCTGCTCTTCGGTGAAGCGCACCATTTTCTTTCCTGTTGAAGGGCTGTAGGCATCGGATGCACGCGCATACAACAAACGCATGAAGTCATAGACTTCAGTAATGGTGCCTACAGTAGAGCGCGGATTGCGACTAACGGTTTTTTGTTCGATGGAAATAACCGGAGAGAGTCCGTTTACTTTGTCGACATCCGGACGCTCCATTTCACCCAAGAACTGACGAGCGTATGCGTTGAATGTTTCCATGTATCTGCGCTGACCTTCGGCGTAAAGCGTATCGAAGGCTAACGAAGATTTTCCACTTCCAGAAAGACCGGTAATCACAACCAGTTGATTTCTTGGAATGGTGAGATCTATATTTTTAAGATTGTTTTCTCGAGCGCCGAGAATTTCAATTTTTTCCTCTTCCATAGTTAGTCACGCGCGGGAAGCACTTTGCCGCTGCATTTACCAAAACCCACTTTCACCCCATCTTGTTCAGCGTAACCGGTAATTGTAACGGTGTCTCCATCTGCAATGAACGAACGCGTTGAACCATCGGGCATTTGAACAGGCTTCGTTCCTTTCCATGCAATTTCGAGCATGCTTCCGAAAGAGCCTTCGTTCGGACCGCTAATGGTTCCGCTAGCCATCATGTCACCACAACGAATGTTGCATCCGCCAACGGTATGATGTGCCAACTGCTGATTCATGTTCCAATACATGTGTTTGAAGTTACTGTTTGAAACCACTTGCTTCACGCCTGTTTCAGTTTCAATTTCAACTTGAAGATTGATGTCTATGTTTTTAATTCCGTTGTACTGTAGGTATGGAAGAACCTCTGGTTCCTGCAATGGGCCTATGGTTCTGAAAGGTTCTAGAGCATCCAATGTCACTATCCATGGAGAAACCGTAGAAGCGAAGTTCTTCGCTAAGAATGGGCCGAGCGGCACATATTCCCAACGTTGAATATCGCGTGCACTCCAATCGTTGAAGAGCATTAATCCGAAAATATAATCATCCGCTTCTTGTGTAGAGATGCGCTCTCCCATTGGCTTTCCGTCGAATGTAATGAAGGCCATTTCCAATTCGAAGTCGAGCTGTTTCGTTGGTCCGTAGGTTGGAAGTGTTTCGTCGGAAGCGTTCACCTGTCCGCATGGACGAGTAACTGCTGTTCCATCTACCACAATGCTGGAAGCTCTTCCGTGATAGCCCACTGGTAAGTGTTTCCAGTTTGGAAGCAATGCTTTCGCTGGATCGCGGAACATCATGCCCACGTTTCTTGCGTGGTCCATGCTGCTGTAAAAATCTGTGTAATCTCCAATTTCAACAGGAAGGTGCATTTGCACTTCGCTCATTTTAATCAGGCATGAACGAAGTTCGTCTTTCACGACTGCATCTTGTTTGGCGTTTAGTAAATCGGCCAATCTCATGCGCAAAGCAGAGCAAGCTTTCTTGCCGTGCTTCATC
The DNA here is from genome assembly GCA_937897625.1 of uncultured Flavobacteriales bacterium. GTDB lineage: Bacteria > Bacteroidota > Bacteroidia > Flavobacteriales_D > Sanyastnellaceae > CAIZGX01. The sequence continues at coordinate 1,728 of CALCNZ010000401.1, read as the reverse complement.
ATTTTATTTAATGAATGTGTGCGGTATTCTTCAGCGCCGAAGGGCAAAGCAGAAATATGATTCTGTTGAAACACGCGAAAAATATCTAAGACGTAATCTCCAATGGCCACACCCACACGAAGATCTCCTCTTCCCGTTGAGAATATTCCGAAAGGAAGATTTTGTATCGGGAACTCAGTATTCTCGGCACCTTCAACCCACGTCTTTTCACTAAATGAAATAATATTTTTCATACGCTTTATTTTCACTTCAAATGTACTTCTCTTTTCGGTTCTTTCTAACTTGCGGTCGCATGAAAAAATCAACGAAATATATACTTACTGGAACTGCGTTTTTTCTGCTCTGTATTCATTTTTCGTTGAGCGCACTTTATGCCTTTCGCAGGCATTACGAAATTCCGTTGGTTGAATCAATCGCCAATCGCTACGGATTTCCTTTTTTCCATCAAGGATACAGCTTGTTTGTGCCCATGTCTGAATTCGATGATTTTCTTGAAGTCCGCTACCGTGAAGGCGGACAATGGACTTCGTTTAAAGAAGTGGGAGAGCTTTACGAATATGACGTCGACAGTAAACTTCGTCAGTTTGAAGAATTCACAACAGCGAACTTGAACAATCAAATCGTGAACAACCTCTATTGGAAAGACGGTGTTCGTCAACTTGAACGCATTGAGCAATCGACCGATTACGGAAGAGCCGTTTACTTCTGTCAGCGCCTGGAACGCGCCAAGCGCAAGCTCACGCATTCGCATACCTACATCGATTCTATGCAAGTTCGTTTGGTTTTTCATTTCCATTCGCTGCATAGCGAGCAGAAAGAAGACGTGTTTGAATTCAGTAAGGTTTTGGTTGAAATTGACAAATGAAAGCGCGGATAGATAAATATGTTGAAGGGTTATTTGTCCCCTACTCGTCCTCTTGGAACGAGCGCACTTTCGTGAGTTTGGTCTACGCGTGGTTTCTATTCTTCGCCTTTTGGAACTGGCATTCCGTGTGGTTAATTTGGGGGGAAGACAGCGTGTGCATACGTTATGGGGCAGACGATACGCGATTGAACAACTTGGTGTATGCCTTAATGTATAATTTGAAATGGTTCAAGCCAGTGTTCATTGTGCATTTGGTGGTTTCCTTTTTCTCGATCTTTCATTTCAGAGGAGTCTTCTTCTTCCGCGCTGCCGCGTGGCTTTCAGCCTTGTGGATTTACTATGCTGGGTTAAACGCCATGAATGCGGGGTATGTTTATATGATGCTATTAATGTTCTACTGCATTCCCTATTCGTCGAAAAGTGCAAAATCCTTTTGGTCGTTTTTATCTCGACTTTCCTTGCTGGCATCGGGGATTCAAGTGGGATTGATCTACTTCTACACTTCCATGTACAAGCTCACCAGTTGGCAATGGTTGTCAGGTGAAGCTATTTATCAGACGTTCGTAAGCGATTGGTTCAGCAATGAAACGATTCGTGGTGCTGCCCATGTTATGCCCTATTTCATTTCTGTAATCTTCGCATACATTATTATGCTCTTTCAATTTTCATTTCCAATTATTATCAATTGGAAGAAGACTCGCAAATACGCCGTGATTGTGGGAATTTCCATTCACTTATACATTGGTATTTTCATGCACATGTGGGATTTTGCGTTGGCGATGATGATTCCGTACGTGCTGTTCCTCAATTCAAATTCGGATCTTCAGGAAAGTTAGAGAGGATCTTTCCTTTTGGGCCCATGC
>CALCNZ010000400.1 GCA_937897625.1 uncultured Flavobacteriales bacterium | reverse complement strand
GCTCTTCCGATCTCCGTTTGCGCTGCGCACGAAGCGGAAAGCGGAATAACAGTTCATCTTGTGAATGAAGAGTTCGACAAAGGAAGAATTCTCTTTCAAGCCTCTTGCAACGTTGAGAATTGCAATGCTTCAGAAATCGAAGCAAAAGTGCGTGCGCTGGAAATCGCGCACTTTCCGAAAGTTATTGAAAATTTTATTTCAGAAATGTAATTTGTTGCATGCTCTAGCGGTGTAATTTCACCGCATAAATTTCATCTTACTTTCTTTTTCAACATGAAAAAAATCTACCACCTCGCGAACTGCGGCACTTGTCAAAATATCATTAACGAATTGAGTCCTCTTCCAAAAGGAACCGAACTTCAAGACATTAAAACTTCTGCTATTACGGAAGAACAATTGAATGAAATGCACGTCCTTGCGGGAAGCTACGAAGCGCTGTTTAGCCGCAGAGCTTTGAAGTACCGCGAATTGGGACTGAATGAAAAAACACTTTCAGAGAAAGAATACAAGAAATATATTTTGAAGGAATATACTTTTTTAAAGCGTCCAGTTTTAATCTTCAACGATCAAATATTTATTGGCAACGCTCCGAAAGTTGTTGCTGCCGCCAAAGCTTTTCTTCAAAAGAAATAACCCCGCCCTGTGGCACAAAACAAGAATGTAGGTGCTCATCTCGCTTTATTCGCGGTAGCGCTTATTTACAGTGCAAATTACCTCATTGCGAAATGGGTAATGCCTAACCCCATTGGTGCCAATGCATTTATTGTTTTGCGTGTTTCCGGTGCGCTTGCTCTTTTCTTTTTGGTTTCCTTCAAATTTCTTGAGCTTCCGAAGCTGCGCGACCTACCTCTTTTTTTATTCTGCGGTTTAACAGGCGTGGCCACCAATCAGCTATTTTTCTTCAACGGATTAGCACTTACCACACCGGTGAACGCCTCCATAATCATGTGCACCAATCCAATTTTGGTTGCCCTTCTTTACTTCGTTGGAAAAAGAAAATGGCCATCGCTCATGACCGCCGCGGGCATTCTTCTTGGCTCCATTGGTGCACTGGGGATAATTCTGCTTCGAGCACCCTTCGAGGCAAGTGCAGATTATCTTAGAGGAGATCTTTATATTCTAATTAACTCGCTTTCTTACGGATTGTATTTGACAACAGCGCCTCGGCTAATGAAAAAATACAAGCCCATTACGGCTATTACATGGGTGTTTGCTTGCGGTTTAATTTTCATACTTCCCATTGGATATTCCGAAGCCAGCGCTATTTCCTGGGGAACACTAACGCCCTTGCATTGGATGAGCTTAGCGTTCATTATTGTTGCAGTTACCTTCCTCACCTACTTGCTGAATATTTATGCACTCAGCAAAGTATCGCCTACTGTCACTAGCGCTTACATTTATCTTCAGCCTTTACTAGCTGGCGTTTTCGCCTTTTTATTTGCTGGAATAGGAAACCAAGATCATACGGGAAGCATCACCTTTGAAAAGATTATGTTCGCCCTGCTCATTTTTGCAGGGGTGTATTTAGTTGGAAAACGAAACGATTAGAACGACATCTCCAATCCAATCGAAGGCAGCATTGGCAATTGGTTCACACGCTTCGAAGTAACACGATCAATGTAGAAGACATTCGCTCTGTTGTATGCATTGGTTAATCCCAAGTTCAATTCCAACGAAGTCTTATCCCATTTGTATGTCTTACGAATGTTTGCATCTAATCTATGGTACCAAGGCAATCTTCCCTGATTCAAAGGAGCGTATTGAATTCCCAAAGTAGACGAATTGGAAACAGTATAATCTGTTGCAATTCCACCGTTCAATGAAGGTGGCTGGTAAGCGCCTTGCGTTTGAGTGAATGGCAAGCCACTTCCTAAATTCCAACGTGCACTCATTTCCCAAGAATCGTTCTTTCCCCAAGAATGAGAAGCTACCACGTTTACGTTGTGTCTGCGGTCGAAAACAGGATCATACCAGCGCAAACCGTCCCAACGATCCACGTTCATAATCGAGTAAACCACGTTTACATTTGAGTGCTTCGTTGCATATTTCAAAACAACGTCTACCCCTTTCGCAAAACCGCTTTCAACAATGAAGTCCTTTCTTAATAATTCGGGCTTGTCTTGGTTGTCTGCATCGTCTGGGAAAATTTTATTCCTGTTGGTATTCGTTACTTGCTTGAAGTTTCTGTAATACCCTTCCACATTCAAATTCAATTGATCGGTAATATCGAACTCAAAACCTGCAACCAAGTGAGACGCCTTTTGAAGCGAGTTCGCTATGGCATGCACAGATCCGTCTGGACGTGTTACGCTGTTTTGAATTTCATCTGGACTAGCCAAGAAACCGTAGAACAAATTCACTACGTCCCGGTCACTGTTGGTAG
>CALCNZ010000399.1 GCA_937897625.1 uncultured Flavobacteriales bacterium | reverse complement strand
TCATGTCAACAGCTTTGGTGCTTATAATGACACCAGGATTGGCCTTTTTCTATGGAGGAATGGTGAACAAAAAAAATGTTCTAAGCACCATGCTTCAAAGTTTTATTTGCATGGCTGTAATTTCAGTGATCTGGTTCTTTGTTGGATTCAGTCTTTCTTTTGGAGATTCAGTGAATGGGATCATTGGCAATCCGGCTTCATTTTTTATGATGCGAAATGTTTTGGACGGAGCTCCGTGGCAATTCGCTCCAACTATTCCTTTTGTATTATTTGCTTTTTATCAACTCAAGTTTGCGATAATTACTCCGGCACTCATTACAGGAGCGTTCGCTGAGAGAATCAGGTTTAAGTCATACTTGTTATTCATTACTTTCTTCTGTTTGTTTATCTATTGTCCGTTGGCTCACGCAACATGGCATCCAGAGGGATTGTTAGCGCTATTTGGAGTGCTTGATTTCGCAGGAGGCGTGGTGGTTCATATGAGTGCTGGATGGGCTGCTTTAGCTGGAGCTATTTATTTAAAAGGAAGAAGCGAATCTTACCACAATCCCGCGAGAATTACTTATGTCCTTATTGGTACGGGATGGTTGTGGTTTGGATGGATTGGTTTTAATGCAGGGTCGGCCTTTCATGCCGATACAATTGCCGCCATAGCCTTGGGGACGACTACGACATCGTCTGCAGCGGCTGCATTTACGTGGATAATTTTTAATGCGGCAAGAGGAAGAACGGTTGGGGCAATGGGTGCATGTATTGGAGCTGTGGTAGGACTTGTGGCCATAACACCTGCGGCAGGATTCGTTACAGTTCCTCAGTCTTTTGTTATCGGATCAGTTGCCGCAATTATCAGTAGCCTCATGGTCGAGTGGCGCGCAAAAACTTCAATCGATGATGCATTGGATGTTTTTCCTTGTCATGGTGTTGCAGGAATTGTAGGAATGCTGCTAACAGGCGTCTTTGCAAGTCACAATATTAATCCTGCGGTTACCTACGACGGATTACTTTATGGTGAAGGGAAATTATTTTTCGTTCAATTGTCAACGATGGTTGGAGTGTCGGTTTTTGCATTTTTCGGAACATATCTGTTGCTGAAAATCACCGATATCATCTCACCTTTGCGCGTTACAGTAGCCGAAGAAAAAGAAGGTTTAGATTGGAGCCAGCATCATGAGAAGTTGTAAAAAAAAATGAATCAAATTAAAACGGTACAGCCTTAAAAATAAAAGATTATGAGTGTTTCGAAAGCAGCGATTTTAGAAGCGTTAGGGAATGTTCAAGAGCCCGATTTAAAGAAGGACATTGTCACGTTGAATTTGGTGAAAATTACACGTGCAGAGGGAAATGAAATAGAGTTGGAGGTGAAAGTGAGCAATCCCGCTATGCACGCTAAACAGCGTATGCGTGAGGCGTGTGCATTCGCTATTCAACGTGTGCTTGGAAATGAATTCGAAGTGAAGGTTCATGTTGAAGCCATTTCTGGTGAGGAGCGAAGCGGTGAATTGCGCAGAATTCTTCCAGGAGTAAAACACATTATTGCTGTGGCAAGCGGAAAGGGCGGAGTAGGGAAGAGTACGGTGTCTTCGAATTTAGCGGCTGGTCTTGCTGCATTGGGACATAAGGTGGGGTTGTTGGATGCCGATATTTATGGTCCATCTGCACCAACGATGTTCGATGTTGTTTTAGAAAAGCCAAGATTGATAGAGGTAGATGGGAAGAAGGTTATGGCTCCGGTTGAAGCGCATGGAGTGAAAGTATTGAGTATTGGATTTTTTACAGAAGGGGATCAAGCGGTAGTTTGGCGCGGCCCCATGGCCACAAAGGCATTGAACCAAATGATTACGGATGTGGAATGGGGAGAGTTGGATTACATGGTGGTTGATCTTCCTCCAGGAACCGGAGACGTTCACTTGAGC
>CALCNZ010000398.1 GCA_937897625.1 uncultured Flavobacteriales bacterium | reverse complement strand
AAGCATACAACAAGAATCCACCGATAAAAAAGAAGATAAACATTCCGACCATCAACGGCCAGTTGATTAAGAAAATCCAATTGATGGCTTCGTTATTCATGAGCGATTGCGCCATGGCCGCCTGGTTCATGCCGTTTCCAACAACTGCTCCGTTTTCCAAAACGGCTGCACCGTTCACCAAATGTGATTCGAAATAATTCAGTCCAACGGTTGCTAAAACAGCTGAAAGAATAACCCAGATAAGGAATTGCGTAAGTCCAACCAATCCAATTCCAACCACCTTACCCATCATGAGTTGAAACGGTTTGACCGAACTAACCATGACTTCTACAATGCGATTGGTCTTCTCTTCCAACACACCGCGCATAACCTGAACACCATACATGAAGATGAACATGTATATGAGTATAGCGAAGACAAATCCAATGACCGCGCGCTCTTGCGTATGGTCTTCTTCACCCAGTTTATTGATGTTGATCTCTGCGAAACTCACATCAAGTTTAGCGCGTTTGTATTTTTCATAATCGATTTTCAACGAATCGACCACGCGAAAGCGTTCGAGCGATTCTTGCAAATCGTTCTTCAATTTACCTTGAATGTTTTCGGAAGGAAAATTATCGAAGTACATGTTGCACTTTCCATCGTTGATCGTAATCTCGTCAAGTTCGATCATGATGTTGTAGAAACCGTCTTTCAGCTCTTCGGGCTTCTGTTTCTTTTCCGTGAATCCGTATATGACTTGTTCGTTGTCTTTGAACTGATCTGGAAATCTTGGAACCAACGTAGAGTCTTGCTCACCGCGGTATTCCGTAACCAATCCGTATGGATCGCTGATTAAAACGGTGTATGTCTCTTGATCGTTTAGAGTAATCCAAATGGTTCCAAAGAGCAGTCCTGCAAACAAAAGCGGACCCAAGATGGTCATGACTATAAACGACTTCTTTCGAATGCGCGTGGTGTATTCGCGCTTAATGATTAATCCTATTTTACTCATGACTGTGCTTCGTTAAATGAAAGAACCGATTGAACAAAAATGTCGTGCATGCTTGGCACTTTTTCTTCAGCGCTTAGAATGTCAACCACCGGAATGACTTGCATGAGCAAGTCGTTCAGCTTGAACTCTGGTTTAATGCGAACGGAAACGGTGTGAATGTCGTTGTTCAATTCGTTATGAATTAGTTCGAATCGAGCGCCCAAGGCAATGGTGAATTCCAACAACGTTCCTTGAAACTTCAAGGTGTATGTTTTCGTGCGGAAGCTGTTGCGAACATCGGCTACACTTCCACTTAAAATAACTTGCGAACGATTGATGAGCGCAATGTTGTCGCACAACGATTCCACACTTCCCATATCGTGCGTTGAAAGAACAATCGTTGTTCCTTCGTCGCGCAATCGCAACATTTCATTCTGAATCAATTCAGCGTTAATGGGATCGAAGCCGCTAAACGGTTCATCGAGAATGAGCAACTTAGGTTTGTGCACCACGGTGGTGATGAACTGAATTTTCTGCGCCATTCCCTTCGACAAATCTTCCACCTTCTTGTCCCACCACTCTTGTATCTCGAATTTCTCGAACCACATTTTCAATTCAGCCAAGGCAGCCTTTTCTTTCATGCCTTTCATCTGAGCCAAGTAGATGCACTGCTCTCCCACTTTCATCTTTTTGTAAAGACCACGCTCTTCCGGCAAATAACCGATGTCTTCCACATGCGAGCGCTGAAGCGGATTTCCATAAAACTTAATTAAACCATTGTCGGGTTCAATAATCTGATTCAGGATACGAATGAAGGTGGTTTTTCCTGCACCGTTCGGACCCAATAGTCCGAATATCTTCCCTTCCGGAATATCCATGCTCACATTCGTGAGCGCTTGGTATTTTCCGTAGGTTTTGTTAATGCCTTCGGCTTGAATGGCGTATTTCATAGGTTCTTTTATGATGTCAAAAAGCTACACGAAAGTAAGGCGCTTAATCGTATCTTTGCCCCCTTAGAAATTTAATTTATGAAGATAGCCGTAGTAGGAACTGGTTATGTTGGACTGGTTACCGGGACATGTTTCGCTGAAACAGGAAACAACGTGGTTTGTGTAGACATTAACGAAGAGAAAGTGGCGCAGATGAAGTCGGGGGTTATTCCGATTTATGAACCACATTTGGATGTCTTGTTTGAAAGAAACATTCGCGAAGGTCGCTTGACCTTTAGCACTGATTTGGCTTCTTCGATTGCCGACGCGCAAATTATATTCTTAGCTCTTCCCACTCCTCCAGGTGAAGACGGAAGCGCTGACCTAAGTTATGTCTTGGGTGTTGCGAAGCAATTGGGACATTTATTGACCGACTATAAAATTGTTGTAGACAAAAGCACCGTTCCTGTTGGAACCGCTGAATTGGTGAATAACGCCATTGCTGAACATGCCAAGGTTCAGTTCGATGTGGTGAGTAATCCTGAATTTTTACGTGAAGGATTTGCGGTGGACGATTTCATGAAACCCGACCGTGTGGTTATTGGAACCCGCAGCGAACGCGCCAAGCAGTTGATGAACGAATTGTATAAGCCGTTTACACGTCAAGGCAATCCGATTATCTTCATGGACGAACGCAGCGCAGAGTTGACGAAGTATGCAGCGAATGCATTCTTAGCCACTAAGATTTCATTCATGAATGAAATTGCGAACTTCTGTGAGAAAGTAGGTGCCGATGTAGACATGGTTCGTTTAGGCATTGGAACTGACGATCGTATTGGAAAGCGATTCTTATTTCCTGGAATGGGATACGGTGGAAGCTGCTTCCCGAAAGACGTTCAAGCGTTGGCGAAGTCTGGAAACGATAGCGGATACGAATTCAAAATATTGAAATCGGTGATGAAGGTGAACGAGCGTCAGAAGACGACCTTGTTGAAACCAATCTTAGACTACTTCAACAATTCACTAACGCACACGAAGATTGCGATTTGGGGATTGGCGTTTAAGCCAGACACCGATGATATTCGCGAGGCTCCGGCCTTGTATATGATTGAGCATTTGTTGGAAGCCGGCGCAAGCATTGTGGCTTACGATCCAGAGGCAATGCCGAATGTGCAAAAGCAAAAAGGTTATGCCATTTCTTACGCAACCGATGCTTACGAAGCATTAGAAGGTGCCGATGCGTTGTTGATCTGCACCGAATGGGGCATGTTCCGCAATCCGGATTTCGATAAGATTGGAAAAGCACTGAAGTCGAAAGTTATTTTCGATGGAAGAAATTTATACGAATTAGATAAAATGCAAGAGCTGGGCTACTTCTACAAGAGTATTGGTCGTTCAACTGTAAACAACGATTGATATGGAACGTGTACTCATTACTGGAGCAGCAGGATTTTTAGGAAGTCACTTGTGCGATCGCTTCTTGAAGGAAGGATTTGAAGTGATTGGAATGGACAATTTGATAACAGGTGATTTGAAAAACATTGAGCACTTGTTTCCGAACGAGCACTTCACGTTTTACATTCACGACGTTTCGAATTTCATTCATATTCCTGGAAAGCTTGATTACATTGTGCATTTCGCCTCTCCGGCCTCTCCTATCGATTACTTGAAGATTCCGATTCAAACCTTGAAAGTAGGTTCGTTGGGAACACACAATTGTTTGGGATTGGCACGTGAAAAGAATGCACGCATCATTGTGGCTTCAACCAGTGAAGTATACGGAGATCCATTGGTTCATCCGCAAACAGAGAGTTATTGGGGACACGTGAATCCTGTTGGACCGCGCGGCGTTTACGACGAAGCGAAGCGTTTTCAGGAAGCAATAACCATGGCCTATCATACTTATCATGGTGTTGAAACGCGCATTGTGCGCATCTTCAACACCTATGGACCACGCATGCGTCTGAACGACGGACGTGTATTGCCGGCATTTATTGGACAGGCTATTCGTGGGGAAGATTTAACGGTGTTCGGCGACGGGTCTCAGACGCGTTCGTTTTGTTATGTAGATGATTTGGTGGAAGGAATTTATCGTTTGTTGATGAGCGATTACGCTCAGCCGGTGAATGTTGGAAATCCGGATGAGATCACCATTTTAGATTTCGCGAAGGAGATAATTAAGTTAACTGGAACCGATCAGAAGATTGTATACAACCCCTTGCCTACCGACGATCCGAAGCAGCGCAGACCAGACATTACCTTGGCTCAAAGCATTTTGGGTTGGGAGCCGAAAGTTCATCGCAGCGAAGGATTGAAGATCACTTACGATTACTTCAAGTCTTTAACAACTGAAGAGTTGAATAAAGTTGAACACAAGAATTTCGAGAAATATTCACACTAATGGAAAAGGAATACTTCGCACATGAATCTTCGTTTATAGACGAGGGCTGTACCATTGGCAAGGGCACCAAGATTTGGCACTTCACACATGTGATGTCGAATTGTGTCTTGGGTGAAAACTGCAACTTGGGACAGAATGTGGTTGTTAGTCCAGGCGTTACGTTGGGCAACAACGTGAAGGTTCAGAACAACGTGAGTATCTACACGGGCGTTGAGTGTGAGGACGATGTCTTCTTGGGACCATCGTGTGTCTTCACGAATGTGATTAATCCGCGTAGCGCAGTTGCTCGCAAGAACGAATACCGCAAGACCATTGTCCGCAAGGGAGCGAGCATTGGTGCGAATGCAACCATTGTCTGCGGCTATGAAATTGGCGAATACGCCTTCATTGGCGCGGGTGCTGTAGTCACAAAAGAAGTTCCTGCTTATGCTTTGGTTGTGGGGAATCCTGCGCGACAGACTGGCTGGATGAGTAAGTATGGTCACAAGCTTCATTTCCATGCAAATGGCGAAGCTGTTTGTCCGGAAAGTCAAGAACGGTATGTTCTTGAACGAGGGATTGTGCGAACAATGTAATTGGAACTTCGTTATTCCTACTTCGTAATTGGAAAATCGAAGATTTTATTCCTACTTCGTAATTTGATTAACGTCGAAGACCCTCGTTGCCCGCAACCTTCGTCGAAGACATATAAAAGTTGGTGTTTATGCGCGGTATGCTTCAAATCTTTGGCTCATGTCCCAGTTTTACATCAATTATTATCAAATTGAAAATCTCGTACCATCGGTACGAGATTTCCAATGATTTCTATACTGGGGTCTATCGCAGTAGGACTTTTCAAAACAGATGATAACATTGCAACACCGTGTTCAGTGAATACAAATGGTCGATATTTAAAGTGTTTTCCTCTCGCCCTTTTCAATGATTGATTCTTTAAGGTCGCAATTTGCGACCTTAAAGAATCTACTTCATTCTCTTCCATTTGAATCATGAAGTGACTGGGGAATCTTTCAATATTTCTTCTAACTTGTTCAAGAAGTCTTTTCGTTTGCACACCATAAAGAATGGCCAAATCGCTATCTACCATTACCTGCATCCCTCGAATCGTGTAAATACGCGCTTCAATTTCTGATTTAATAAGATTGTTTTCCATATGACAAACCTATTTCGAGTATTTGGAAAACACGCTATTCTATATATGCAGTTTATATGCTGTTTATTCGGTTGCGACTGCTTCGCGAGGGCATAATGCTATGCGAGGGTTTCTTTGAAACGAGGTAACTGCGTTGCGAGGGTCTTCGACGGTATAACAACGCAGTTCTAACAACGCAGTTCCAACAACGAAGTTCAAACAACGTAGTTCAAACAACGCAGTTCATTGACAATTATCATAACCCCAATTGAGCGCACTCATATTCATTTCTGAATGATTATCGGAATTTCGGGGCTTGAAAAAATGAGCATGACCGTTAATCCCAATACCACCGTTAATGAACTGATGTGCCAGTTCGCTGAGCACTTCCCGTTCCTGCGCCTGGCGCTGTATGAAGGGGTTGGGAATAAGAAACGTGCAGCGACCGAAAACGACTTCGCCCTGAAAAATGGAACTACTAGCGTGGAAGTCAGTTTTGAAAGCTCTACCAAAGTGCGCGACTTCATTGATTACTTGGAAAATTTACTCGGTTGGAAAGTGCAAATTCTGCGCAGCAGCGGGAAACTCTACATTGAAACTTCCGTGACCGATCAATGGACCCTCGACAGACAAAATCAGGAAGGAGCCGAACTCTCTAGCAACTTGTAACCATGGCTGCCCTCTGCTTCCACTGCGGCGAAGCTTGCGACAAAGAACTTATTGTTCAGGCCGAAAAAAACTACTGTTGCAACGGATGCCTTCAAGCACGCATGCTCATAGACAATTCCATTCTGTGCGCACCCGATGACGAAAACTTCGCTCCCGAAATAAATAACAAACGCAATTGGGAAGAACTTGATATTCCCACCATTGCGAAACGATTCATTATCTATGAAGATGCCGATGTTAAACACGTGCGCTTCACCCTTTCCAACATTCATTGCGCTTCGTGCGTGTATGTGCTCGAACACCTGCACAAACTGGAACCGGGCATCTTGAAGACCGAAGTGCACTTCGCTGAAAAAACCATTCGCATGGTTATTCGAAAAGAGGTGCCCCTTTCGAAAGTAGCCAGACAACTGGCTCTCGTGGGATACGCACCCGACATTGAGTCGGTAGAATCTACTTCTTCCGAAACGGAAAAATCGCGCAAATTCCGATTGCGCGCATTGGTGATAGCCGGATTCTGCTTCGCGAACATTATGCTCTTCAGCATTCCAGAATACATGGACCTTGAACTGAAAAACGATCCGAACTTCGTTTACTTCTTTCGAACCATCAATGTTCTTCTTTCCCTCCCCGTCTTCTTCTACAGCAGCCTTGAATTCTATCGCGGTGCCCTAACCGGTATTCGAAATAAATTCATGCACATAGACTTTCCTTTGGTGATAAGCCTTTGCGTGGCGTATTCAAGAAGTCTGTACGAAGTGATTTCAAATACCGGCTCTGGGTATTTCGATTCGTATTCAGGCATTGTGTTCTTCATGCTTATTGGACGTCATTTTCAAGATCTTCGAACCGATAAATTGGGATTCTCGAAATCGTTCAAGAGCTACTTCCCCATTGTTATTTCAACCAAAAGAGGAAACGCCTTCCAAAACATTCCATTGGCCGAAGTGCAAGAGCAAGACGAAATTGAAATTCACAACCATGAAGTCATTCCTGCCGACGGAATCTTGTTGAACGAGGAAGCCGAACTCGATTACGCCTTCGTAACCGGAGAGTCCGATCACAAGACCATTCTTCGCGGAGCCACTGTTTATGCAGGCGCACGCAATTGCAGCGGTAACATTCGCATTCGGGTGGAAAAGGTTA
>CALCNZ010000397.1 GCA_937897625.1 uncultured Flavobacteriales bacterium | reverse complement strand
CAATAATTGATTGCGGAGCAATTGATCTGACGTTGTCAGATTTAGAAGTATTTATTCAAGGAAACCACCCTCCTTACCGCTTCATGCAAGTCTGCAATTGGAATACGCTCCTGTTGCATGCTGTCGCGGTGACGAATGGTTACGCAGTTGTCTTCCAAGGTTTCGTTGTCTACCGTTACGCAAATTGGAGTTCCAATAGCGTCTTGTCTTCTGTATCTGCGGCCAATGGCGTCTTTGTCGTCGTATTGCAAATTGAAATCTAACTTCAATAGATCTACAATCTCTTTTGCTTTTTCTGGAAGTCCGTCTTTCTTCACCAACGGCAATACTGCCACTTTCACAGGAGCCAATGCTGCTGGAATGCGAAGCACTGTACGCTCACTTCCGTCTTCCAACTTCTCTTCCACAAATGAACTCGACAATACAGCCAAAAACATGCGGTCTAAACCGATAGACGTTTCAATGACATAAGGAACAAAACTTTCGTTCGTTTCCGGATCGAAATAACGCAACTTCTTCCCACTGAATTCTTCGTGTTTTTTCAAATCGAAATCGGTGCGAGAATGTATTCCTTCCAACTCTTTGAATCCCATTGGGAAGTTGAACTCAATGTCGCAAGCCGCATTGGCGTAGTGCGCCAGCTTCAAATGATCGTGGAATTTGTAATTGTCTTCACCCAATCCTAAGGCGTTGTGCCACTTGATACGTTCGTTCTTCCAGTAGTTGTACCACTCCATTTCAGTACCTGGCTTCACGAAATATTGCATCTCCATTTGTTCGAATTCACGCATGCGGAAAATGAACTGGCGTGCAATAATTTCATTGCGGAACGCCTTTCCGATTTGTGCAATTCCGAATGGAAGTTTCATTCTTCCCGTCTTCTGAACATTCAAGAAATTCACAAAAATTCCTTGTGCTGTTTCTGGACGTAAGTATATAATTCCAGCATCGCCACTTACTGCGCCGAGCTCTGTTTTGAACATGAGGTTAAACTGCCGAACCTCGGTCCAGTTGCGAGATCCAGTCTCTGGATCTGCAATTTCGCAGTCTTCAATCAGTTGCTTCAATCCCACTAAATCGCCTTCTTCCAACGCCACTTTCATGCGCGTTTTCACACCGTCTATTTTCTCTTGTGCACGAAGTACATTTGGATTGGTTGCACGGAATTGTTCTTCGTCGAACGCATCTCCAAAGCGATTCTTCGCCTTCTCTATTTCTTTGGTAATTTTCGCTTCGCTCTTCGCCATGTAGTCTTCCAACAACACGTCGGCACGGTAGCGTTTCTTACTGTCTTTGTTATCGATCAACGGATCGTTGAATGCATCTACGTGTCCGCTTGCTTTCCAGGTGGTAGGATGCATGAAGATGGAAGCATCAATGCCCACAATGTTTTGGTGCATGCGCGTCATGGCGGTCCACCAGTAGTTCTTGATGTTGTTTTTCAATTCAACACCCAACTGACCGTAGTCGTATGCGGCCGAAAGGCCATCGTAAATTTCAGAGGAAGGAAATACAAATCCGTATTCCTTTGCGTGCGAGATTACCGCTTTGAGTTTGTCTTCTTGTGCTGCCATAACGGCGGCAAAGATAAGTCATAATGCCGGAGGCTAATGTTGCGAAGCAACGAATGTGCAAGCACGAATGTTGCAAAGCAACGAATGCCCTTTGTAAATGGGAAGAGAAGTTAGCTTCTCTTCCCTTCTCTTAACTTTATTTAGAGCGTTCCTAGAATTCTGCACAACTCTTCCTCTA
>CALCNZ010000396.1 GCA_937897625.1 uncultured Flavobacteriales bacterium | reverse complement strand
TAGTTTTCACAGATATCTAGGTGAGCAAGCACTTCTTTGATTCCTGCTGGATTTCCTTCGGCGAATAACAAATGAATTAAATCCAATAGCTTGTAATGAATGGCTCTCGCCTCTTCGTAGTTGTTATTCAACGCTGCGTGAATCATTTGAGAAAACTCTTTCGGGAAAGCATTTCCAACAACAGAGATTACACCGTCGCAACCAGCAGACAAAAGCGGCAAAGTCAATGCGTCGTCGCCACTGATTACCATAAATTCTTTCGGAGTGACGTTGATCACATTCATGATTTGCTCAACGCTTCCACTCGCCTCTTTGATACCAATGATGTTCTTGCATTCAAAGGCAATGCGAGCTACTGTGTCTGGCAACATGTTAACAGAAGTTCTTCCTGGAACGTTGTACAATACAATCGGAATTTTACTCGCCTCGCTCAATGCTTTGTAATGCTCTACCAATCCGTTTTGAGTAGGCTTGTTGTAGTAAGGCGTAACAGATAAAATTGCATCAATTCCGTCTGTATCTAATCTGCTTAATTGTTGAACCAATTCGTAGGTATTGTTTCCACCTAAACCTAAAACTATTGGTTTAGTTCCGTTGTTGGCCTCAAGCACGGCGTCTAAAACTTCTTGCTTTTCTTCTTTCGACAATGTTACCGATTCCCCTGTGGTTCCTTGAACCACTAAATAATCTGCACCGCCTTCAATTAAATGCGCAGTTAACTTTTTCAGTCCAGCGAAATCTACTGAACCGTCTTTTCGAAAAGGCGTAACCATGGCCACACCTAATCCTCTCAACTTCTCTCTCATTGTTATTTTATTTGCGGATTACTTAAATACACATCCAGATTTTGCAGGTACTTATCAATCGTCGGATTGTCTCCAAGGTCAATCATAAGGTCGCACTGACGAGCAGCTCTCGAATCGCGAAGGCCTACTTTCATCTTGGCTTTGCTTTCCTTGAAAATAAAATTCAAAGGAATGTGATCTCCGTGTGTCAAGTCGATTAGAATATCAAAATCTTCCTTAATGAACTTCGAAACGTTTTGAACGGGACGCAAATACCAATTCAAATCATCTTTAGTAAAATATTCAAACTCTAATTTTTGCGATTGCCAAATGGGCAAATTCTTTCCTGTATCGTTAACAAAGCCAACACACTTCACATGACGAACGCCAAACTTATCTTTCAAATATTTTGCAAAAGCCTTGATTTTGTTGAAGTAGCGCTCATCATTGTCTACGTACAAAATACCAATGGACTGAGCATCGTGAAAATTGGAACCTGAACGCGCACGCGTCACATCGGGCATCTTACCCAGTGCACGTCGACCTGCAGACAATTTTATCTTTTCTACGAACTTCATTCTTACAAATTTACGAACACTTTTCTATATTTCGAACGTCGGTGCTTAAAAGCGAAATATATTTGAACCTCTCAACTCGAAATATGAATAAAAAAGGACTCTCGCTTTTCGCATTAACCATGATTGCCATAGGCAGTACCATTGGTTCAGGTATTTTTAAAACTCCTACAAGCATTGCGAAAGAAGTGCCTGATCCGATGTGGATGACCATACTCTGGATTGCAGGAGGAGTTGTATCGCTCATTGGAGCTTTGGTTTATGCAGAGATGGGCGGGCGCTTTCCAAAAGGTGGAGGAATTTATACCTATTTGAAGGAAGCCTTCGGCCCGTTGCCCGCTTTCTTATACGGATGGTGCTTGTTAACGGTTGTTTCATCTGGAACCATTGCAGCGCTCATTGTCGTGTTCGCAGATTACTCGCAGAAAATAATTGGATTCTCAGACACACTTCTACCTGTTGTCGCCGCTGTGTCTATAGTCATTCTCACGTTGTTCAACATGTTTAGCTTGAGCAGCTCAAAATGGTTTGCAAACGTTTCAACCGTCTTGAAAATTATTGGCATCTACGGTTTGCTTATTCTTCTTCTTTTCTTGGGAACGAATCACATCTTTGACAATAGCATCTCAGTATCTGAAATATTCACCAATGAAAAAGCACAAGGATTTGGATGGGCGAAAGCCTTTGTTGGTGTGCTTTGGTCTTACACCGGTTGGCACTATGCGAGCTTCGTTACGAACGAAGCCGAAAATCCGAAGCGCAATGTGCCTCTCGCATTAATTCTAGGAACCCTGGTAGTAACCCTTTCATATGTTCTTGTTAGCATTGGATATATGAATGTGTTGAGCATTGAAGAAATTCAAAACAGCAAAACACTTGCTGCCGATGCGCTAGAAAAAGTTGTTCCTGGCGGATCTTTCGCCGTTTCCATTTTAATTGCACTTTCTGTATTTGGCTGCGCAGGTCTTTACGTTTTGGCAACACCACGCATTGTTCAGCAAATGTCGAACGAAGGATTGTTCTTTGAAGCATTTGGAAAATCACATCCCAAATTCGGAGTACCGGTTAATGCCATTCTCTTGCAATCGGCTTGGGCCATTGTACTCATTTTCGTTTGGGGAAAATTCGAAGCGTTGTATACGTATGTTACCATTACCGAATGGTTCTTCCTCGCTATGGCGTGCTCAGGAATATTTATTTTCAGAATGAAAAAAATGGGGCAAACAGATGGTATTTTTAAATCACCGCTTTATCCAGTTTTACCTGTTCTGTTCATTGCAGTAGTGGCTTGGTTTATTGTAAAGAATGCATTGAGCGATGATCCTGCAGCCTACTTCGGACTTATGGTAATTCCAATTGGAGCAATCGTTTATTTCATTATTGGAAAACGAAAAATAAACTAATCAAATTATTTATTAGATCCAAAAAGCCCACTTCGGTGGGCTTTTTCATGCGCTAGAAGCGAGTAAATCAAGGCACTTCAGAGCGAAAACCTCGTGGTTATGAACAACAACGCGCTTTTTTCAACAAATTGACAAAAATCCTCAGTGTTTACTTGCGAATTAGAAAGAGCTTCTTTTACATTTGGAATAACAAACAAATGTTTAATTAATAAAAACCAAAACAAAATGAACAAAGCAGAATTGATTGAAGCTATCGCAGCTTCTTCTAAGCTTACCAAAGCTGATTCGAAGCGTGCATTAGATGCATTCATCGAAGTAACTACTAAAGCGTTGAAAAAAGACGACCGTGTTGCCCTAGTTGGTTTCGGTTCTTTCTCTACTTCAAAGCGTGCGGCTCGTAAAGGACGTAACCCACAAACTGGTAAAGAAATCACTATCAAAGCTAAGAAAGTAGTTAAGTTCAAAGCTGGTGCTGAATTATCTTCTAAAGTGAAGTAATTTTCAGTTTCGAAAAATATAAGGGGCTGCTTCGGCAGCCCTTTTTATTTTTGCAACCCATGAGTCAAGAATTATACGACCTTTTCTGTGAAGCGCTTACCCCCTTCAAACAGCAGCGTTTCGACGAGGTCGTAAATTTGCGGACAAGATATTTAACTGTTGTACTTGAAGATCTCTATCAATCGCACAACACAAGCGCTATTCTTCGAAGCATGGAATCGTTCGGAGTTCAAGATGGCTATCTCATTGAGAATACAAATCCCTTTCAACACCTTCAACGCATTTCTAAAGGAGCCGGTAAATGGCTCACCCTTCACCGATACAATTCAACACGAAACAACACGGTTGAATGTGTTCGTGATTTAAAACGCAAAGGCTATCGCTTGGCCGTTACGCATTTGCACGGCAACTCTATCCCTCTCGATGAATTAGACCTTTCACAAAAAACAGCATTGGTTATGGGAACGGAACTTTCCGGTGCAAGCGAATACATGGTGGAACAAGCCGATGTGTTGGTGCACATTCCCATGCAAGGATTTACCGAAAGCTTGAATGTATCGGCGGCGACAAGCATTGCGTTGCAGCATTTAACTGCTAACTTGCGCAGCAGTTCTCTTGATTGGCAATTGAACAATGAAGAAAAATTAGAACTTAAACTCGAATGGGCGCGGCACAGCATTCATTGGTGGAAACACATTGAAGCCGAATGGCAGAATAAACAGCATGTCTGAAAAAATAGCCCTCAACGCAAGCAACAAAGCTCTTTTGCAAATGGCTCTGCCCCTGTGCATGGGCGCATTCGTGCAGTTCATTGTGGTGCTTGTAGACAATTTTTTCGTGGCGCAATTAAACGGAAAGGCTATGAGCGCCGTGAGTTTCGTTGGACTCATCTACATTGCGCTTTCCATGCTTTCAGCAGGATTGGCGAACGCTTCACAAATATTGATCGCACGTAAAAGAGGTGAAGGACGAAGCGAAGAAATTCCTACCGTATTTGCGAACGCATTATTCATTGGCGTGTTTATCGTCTTGATTCAATTTCTAGTTTTAGCCTTTTTCATCCCCACTTTTTTAGACAGAAGTATTGAAGATGAAGAAACTCGGAACTACATGAAAACCTTTGCCGAGACACGTGCGTACGGATTCATCTTCTTCACTTTCATTCAAGTGCTTCAATCGTTTTGGTCGGGAATTGCACTCACGCGAAGCATGATCTACTCCACCGTTACCGTTGCAATTTTCACAATCGTCTTCGACTATTTATTCATATTTGGAAATTTAAATTTCCCGAGATTGGAAGTTCGCGGTGCAGCGCTTGCCACCAACATTGGTGAAGGAGCAGCTGCCCTGGTTATGTTCATCTATACGCTTTCTCACACCGTTTACAAAGAAGTAAGACTCTTCCGCAATTTATATCGTGTACCCTTTCATTACACCAAAGAAATACTAAGACTCGGTGTTCCCATAATGCTTCAAATGGTTGTGGCACTCAGCATCTGGATTATCTTCTTTGCTTTTATTGAAAAGAAAGGCGAAGACTCTTTTCAAAGCGCATTCATTGTCCGCAACATGTACATGCTCGCTTGGGTAAGTGTCATGGGATTTTCAAGCACAACGAAAACCTATGTTTCCGGTTTGCTTGCTGAAAAAAGAAGTCAGGAAATTTTTCATGTCATTAAAAGACTGGCGCTACTGAATTTCACATTCATACTTATTCTCACACACGGACTGTGGTTATACCCTGAAAGCATTGCGCATCTTTTTAACGCCAATGCGGAAACGACTCGACTTACTGTGAAGAGCATGTACATTGTCCTTCCTGCAATTTCAATCTTCGCGATAACCAGCATTTTACTTGCTGCCGTAGAAGGCGCAGGAAAAACTGTTCAAGGATTTTTCATTGAATTGGGAACTACAGTTTTATACCTCACCTACGCCTATTACATTTCC
>CALCNZ010000395.1 GCA_937897625.1 uncultured Flavobacteriales bacterium | reverse complement strand
AAAAGTGATTTACCTTCAGGATTTATTGTAGCACTTTTGGCATTGCCTCTTTCATTAGGTATTGCTGCGGCTTCTGATTTTCCTCCTATTTTCGGACTTGTTACTGCCATGATTGGCGGTGTTGTTGTGAGTTTATTAGCTGGTTCAATGTTAACCATTAAAGGTCCAGCTGCGGGTCTCATTGTTATTGTAGCAGGAGCTGTTGGGGAATTCGCCTTGGGTGCACCAGCCGGATCAAGCACAGCAGATGCGACAGCTTACGGTTGGCATCTTGCTCTTGGGGCTGTTGTAGTTGCTGGTATAATTCAAGTAATCTTCGGATTACTAAAATTTGGCTCGTTTAGTGATTTCTTCCCACTGTCTGCTGTGCATGGCATGCTTGCAGCAATCGGTATCATTATTATGAGTAAGCAACTGCATATCTTACTTGGAATGAATCCGGTTACCGAAGCGGGTAAGCCTATGGTTGAACCTCTTGAATTAATTGGTGAATTAAAACACACCTTTGCAAATTTCTTCGCGCATCAAGAAGTTGTAATCATCGGATTGGTAAGTTTGGCTATTGTATTCATTTGGCCAATGCTGAAAATTCAGGCGTTGAAAAAAGTACCTGCTGCATTGGTTGTGCTTGTAGTAGCTATTCCTCTTGGTAAAGCGCTTCACCTTCAAAATGCTAATGGATTCGCGCCACTTTTAGAATTCAAAAAAGGGTTATTCGACATCCTTGGAGTTAACGTAAGTTTTGCAGGAGTTTCGGTTGTTGGAACATTTGTGAAGTACGTAATTATGTTTGCTTTAGTTGGAAGTTTAGAAGCACTTTTAACAGTTAAAGCAACAGATATGCTTGATCCATTCCGTCGTAAATCGAATGCTAACAAAGATTTAATTGCTGTAGGTGTTGGAAACATTATTGCCGGAGTTTTAGGGGGATTACCAATGATAAGCGAGGTTGCGCGTTCTTCTTCGAACGTAAGCAATGGTGCTAAAACCAGATGGGCAAACTTCTTCCATGGAATGGTAATTTTAATATTCTTGATTTTTGCTGTATCGTTCAGCGACATGATACCAAAATCTGCTCTAGCCGCATTGTTGATTGGTGTTGGAATTAAGCTTGCTCACCCACGCGAATTCGCTCACATGTTCAAGATTGGAAAAGAGCAACTTTTAGTGTTTATCGTAACCATCGTTTTCACATTGGTTGAAGATTTATTGATCGGTATTGCTGCAGGTATTGTTACTGAAATGATTGTTCTTTTGGTAAGCGGTGCCTCTCTTAGCTCGCTATTTAAAGCACAAGCGGAAGTATCTTTTGTTGGAGATAAATATGAAATGCATGTAAGTCGCGCTGCAGTATTTACAAATTTCATGGGGATCAAAAATAAATTAGAGTCTATCCCTGGGTCTTCACACATAACAATCTATTTCGACAACACTCGCGTAATTGATCACTCTGCAATGGAGCAATTGCATCTGTTCAAAGAGAACTACGAAAGAGAAGGTGGTGAAGTGGTTGTAAAAGGCTTGAACGATCACAAAGCGTTTTCGAAGCACCATCTAGCTGGTAGAAACAAGAAAAAATAATTCAACATGAATAATGTGAAAGACTCACACTCTTCTTTTCAAGAGGAGCATGTGCTTCATGAGCTTGCGCATTACTTGCCAGCTCAAGCACCCCTGAAGGATTTTATTCATCACAATACCCTTCATGCTTTTCAACACGACAAGTTTTTCGAAGGAATTCTTGCGGCGAAATCGGCATTCGGATATAAAACGCTGTTGTCTCCAAAAGAGTACAAGAAATTTTATTCTGAAGGAAAAATTTCTGACGCAAAACTTCTGACTTCCATTCAAAAACATTTTCCAAATGAAAATGCGAAGGAGAAGTTGAAGGAAATTCTAACGAAAGATTTTCAACCCGATTTAACACCTCGTGTGGGTGCAATTCGAAGCGTTTGGAAGAATCATTACCGTTTCGACGTTAGCGCGCTCGTTCACCACATCGTGTTTCGTATAACATGCAATTACTTAGATCAAGGAATTGCTTTATGGCCATTTCCCTCTAAAGAAAAAGGGCTACTTAATGCTGCGCGCGATTTAGACAAACACGCCTCTGTGAGTTTATTGCGATCTAAACGCGGACGTGAAATATTCCATGATAGCTCTCTTGGCTTGAGTGATCTGTTAAAGCTTATCGTGGGTGACCGCGAAGAGCTGTACAGCTCTTACCTCTTTGATTTGTGTTTCGCACATCCAGGTTGGTCGGGAATGGTTGCAACCATTGAACAATTGCCAAATTCTCTTCTCGATAAAAAAGAAATTTCACTTCGTGATTTCATTCATTTGGAATTGTGTTTTGAAATAGATGCTGCCTACAATCAGCTTGGAGAGAAATGGGAAACACTTGGGGCATTCGCGGGTGAAATAAAACCATACTTTGAAAAGCCAAATGTTACAGAAGTAGATTTGGTTCAACGCGTTTGGCAAGAAGCCTTCGAGTGGACCTACTATGACACCGTTCTTTTCGGACTTCAGCAAAGAATTAAAAAACCGAATGTTCATTCGGCTCAGACATTCCAAGCTGTGTTCTGCATAGATGATCGCGAGGGATCTATACGAAGATATATCGAGTTGTTAGACCCGAACTGCGAAACTTTAGGAATGCCTGGTTTCTTCGGAGTGGAATTTTATTTCCAACCACAGGGCGGAAAATTTCACGAAAAAGTATGCCCTGCGCCGGTAACTCCAAAGCACCTTATTCGTGAAGAAGATGCTACGCGCGTGAGCAATACGGAAGTTCAATTCAATAAAAATTCTCACCACAACATCTTAGGTTGGGCGCTTTCCATTGTTTATGGTTTCTGGTCTGCAATTAAACTCATGTCGAACATCTTCCGTCCAGGTATTTCTCCTGCAACTTCCCTCTCATTCCGACACATGGAAAAAGAGTCGACGTTAACAGTTGAACATACCCACGAGCACGAAGGAGATCTTCAAGTTGGTTTCACCGTTGAAGAAATGGCGAACCGCGTTGAAGGTTCTCTTCGATCTATTGGATTAATTAAAAACTTCGCACCTATTGTCTACTTCATTGGACATGGTTCAAGCAGTGTGAACAACCCGCACTATGCGGCATATGACTGCGGAGCTTGTTCAGGTAGAGCGGGTTCTGCTAATGCACGTGTATTTGCGACTATGGCTAACAATCCGAAAGTGAGAGCTGTGCTTCGCGAAAGGGGAATAGATATTCCGGCACACACACAATTCATTGGCGGCTTGCGCGATACAACACGCGATCAAACCGTGTTTTATGACGGAGGAATTTTGTCTGAAGAGAACAAAGCAATTCATCAAAAAAACAAATGGACCTTCCGTCACGCTTCCGATTTGAATTCAAAAGAACGTTCTAGAAGATTCGAAACAGTGAATACAAGTCTAACCCCTTGGCAGATTCACAAACGCGTGATGCGCAGATCTGTTTCTATTTTCGAACCTCGTCCAGAATTGAACCACGCTACGAACGCACTTTGTATTGTTGGAACAAGACAGCTGACGAAGCACCTGTTCTTAGATCGTCGCTCCTTCCTAAATTCTTATGACGCCAGCACCGATCCTGAAGGGAAATATCTTTTCGGAATTTTGAAGGCGGCGGCTCCTGTTTGTGGCGGAATTAATTTGGAATATTATTTCTCAAGAACAGATAATTACAAATTAGGCGCAGGAACTAAACTTCCACACAACGTAATGGGTCTAATTGGAGTTGCAAATGGTGTTGACGGAGACTTACGTCCGGGACTTCCTAGTCAAATGATTGAGGTGCACGACCCTGTGCGATTGTTGATCGTTGTTGAACAACTGCCAAACGTTATTTTAAAAACTATTCAGACAGACGCAAACACGTATGAGTGGTTTAAAAATGAATGGGTACATCTTGTAAGCGTTCATCCGGAAACGGCAGAAATTCAAGTGTTCCAAAATGAGACGTTCGTTCCTTACACAACGAACACGACTTCTCTACCGAAAGCTTCAAGCATGGAGAAACTCGTTGAAGCCAATACCGAAAATATTCCTGTTCACATTTTAACGCATGCACATGAAAACTGAATTGGAATTCTTCTTGCAGTTTTTTCTTTGGTTGCCTTTGGTTAGCTATATCCTTAGCTTAATTCCAAATAAAAAATACGAAAAAATAATTTCGTGGGGAACATTCACATCTGTTCTGCTGCACCTCACTATTGCCATTGGCTTTGTTATCGTTTGGGGAATAAATGGTTTCGAAAATCTTTCTCACAGAGAATGGGTTTTATACCAAACCGAAGGGTACGTGTTTTATATCGATTTCTTCTTCGATAAAACCACTGCCACCTTCCTTCTCCTTGGCTCTTTCTTAACCTCTTTGGTTACAGTTTACAGCCGTTACTATTTGCACCGAGAGAGCGGTTACAAGCGATTCTTCAATACACTCCTTCTTTTCTTCTTTGGATACAACATGGTTATCTTCTCTGGTAATCTCGAAACGTTATTCACCGGATGGGAAGTGCTAGGAATTTCTTCGTTCTTACTCATTGCATTCTATCGCGACAGATATCTTCCTGTAAAAAGTGCATTGAAAGTATTTTCCATCTATCGCCTTGGCGATATTGGAATTATTCTAGCCATGTGGTTAAGTCACCACATGTTCCATGAAAACACTGCTTTCATCGATTGGTCTTCTAATCACCTTCAGCATTTGTTGCATGAGCATCAGCCTACCGCTATTATTCTTTCAGTCTTTTTGGTCGTTGCTGCTGCAGCTAAATCTGCACAATTGCCATTTAGCTCTTGGCTTCCAAGAGCCATGGAAGGACCAACACCTTCGAGTGCGATTTTCTACGGTTCGCTTTCTGTACATATGGGTGCCTTTATTCTTTTGAGAACGTATGACATTTGGGGACACCTGCTGAGCATTAAGATTCTCATAGTCTTGCTTGGACTTGCCACTTGCTTCGTTGCAACAGGAATTGCTCGCGTGCAAACTTCAGTGAAAAGTCAAATCGCTTATTCGTCTGTTGCACAAATAGGAATTATTTTCTGTGAAATCGCATTCGGTTGGGACACCCTTGCTCTTATTCACATTGCGGGAAACGCGTTCCTAAGAAGTTATCAATTGCTTACTTCGCCCTCTGTTGTTACCTATCTGATGAAAGATATGTTTTACAACTTCAATCCGAAAAAGAAAAGTTTCGAAGGAAATTTTTCCAGAAAACTGCAATACACTTTTTATGTTTTAGGAACACGTGAATTCACCATTAACATGTTTCTCTATACATATCTGTGGAACCCAATGAAATGGGTGGGAAAACAAATTCCACTTAAGAGTAAGAGCCTTCTTGCTATTACAACCCTATTGTTTATTTGTGGAATAGTTCTGCTTGTTGGAACTGATCTAAGCGAAAGCAAGAACCACATTATTTCAATGGTTTTGGGATTGATCGGATTGGTTTCAGTTTTCGCGGCCTTCACTGAAAGAGAAAACACCTTGCGCAGTTGGCTGCTTGTGTGCAGCAATCACTTCTGGGTTGCCTTGGCTGTCACCTTCAACGAGCATTACAGCTGGGAGCATAACATTGTTTATCTGAGCGGAGTAATTGTTGCAATGACCATTGGTTATTTGTTGTTGAATGGTATTAAGAAAAAAGAGGGCAAACTCGATTTGAATAATTTCTATGGACTAGGTTACGACTATTCGAAGAGAGCTTTTGCATTCTTACTTTGCGCTTGGCCGTTTCCGGATTTCCAATTACACCAACCTTCATAGGAGAAGATTTAATTTTCTCGCACATTCATGAAGATCAAATTGCATTGTCACTTATTGTTTCTATTAGCTTAATTATCGACGGGCTTGCGCTTGTTCGTATTTATGCACGAACATTCATGGGCCCGCATTACAAAAAGAATCACGAAGTCGCAGATCGCGCTTCATAAAATTTATACGATGAAAAAACTATTTTTAATTCTTACTGTCCTCGCTTCAGTTGGACAAATTTCAGCGCAATCACCAATTCGAAATGTACAGCCTAACAACAACGGTTGGTTCATGTACTTCGGTGATCACAAATTTTCAGAGCATTGGGGTATTCATTTGGAAGCGCAATTCAGAAGAAATGAAATCATTGCAAAACCACAACAATTGCTTTTAAGAACGGGTATTAACTATCACTTCGCTCCGAATGCTTTCGCAACAGTAGGTTATTGCTATGTGAACACCTCGCAATACGGGGTCTTCCCTGCAAAATGTGCTTTCCCTGAAAACAGATTTTGGGAACAGCTTCAAGTGAAATCGCAAGCCGGACGCATTGAAGTGACTACACGCTTAAGATTGGAACAACGCCTATCGAAACTTCCAACTTTACAATCTACAGGAGAGTATGCTCCTGGAGATGACGTATACACCAACCGCGCCCGTGTTCTTGTACGTTTGTCTGTTCCGTTCAAAGGAAAAACCATTGAAGACAAATCGCTTTACTTCTCTTGTTACGACGAAGCCTTCGTAAACTTTGGAGAAAATGTTCAGTGGAACATCTTCGATCAGAACCGCGCTTATGCCGCTATCGGTTATAAATTTCCGAAATGGGGAAAACTTGAAATTGGATACATGAACCAAATGATTGTAAAGTCAGGAATGGCTGCGCAATCAGGAGTTATTGAGCCCGTGAAAGTTGAAAACAACCACACGCTTCAAGTCGGATTCTTTTCAACCCTAGATTTCAGAAAGAAAAAGTCTTAAGAAAGATACTTTGTGAGATGCTGCTCAAGGTTCTATCGAAAGAAACTTCGTTAGTGTAAATCCTAGCCGAAGGCTCCTTCTGTAAGACCTTGCGAAGCATCTTGTGCAACATCTTGCACAGCATCATGAATTACCACTTAAATTCGCATCATGATTGGTGCGAATTTTTTTTATTCTCGAATTGCTGTAATTGCTCTCTTGCTTTCCACGGTATCGTGCGCAACCGATCAGGAAAAGGCGCGAGACTATAACAACAAAATTACCGTCGAATTAGAAGCGTGTGGCGTAGCCATTTTTCAGTTGGAAGAACAACTGGGTCAGCCCCAGAATCTGAATGAGTTTTATTCAAAAGCTGAAACAACATTAAACACAGCAAAAGAGAATTTAACGGAAATAGGAAACTTCAAAGACGATACCTTGCTCGTTAACCCTGCTCTTCGAACGGTTGGAAAATTTCAAGAAATTCTCTCCACTTATTACAAACCGTTGTGCAATTTGCATCAACTTCCGCAAGAACAAATATCATTCGCAACAACCGATAGCTGCAGGGTTCTGCGCATGTTCATTCAAAACGAATCGGTTTTCACTCAACAAGATTTCGAGAACGCGCAACAGTCTTTTGCCGACAAGTATAAGCTTGATTTAACGGAGTAAATCAAGATGCTGAGCAAGATGTTTTACAAGGTGCTACGCAAGGTAGTCTTCGACGAAGTCGACCTTCAGTAAGACCTTTCGCAGAAACTTTTTAATGAATAAACAGCATATAACTTATAGGAATTTGGCATAAACATTAGGTGCCAAGTGGTTCTTCCTTTGGCTCAAAATTATTTGAGTCATGAAAACCAAAAAATCAATTCTCTCCCTTTCTCTTTTGCTCGCATTGTATTCATGCGACAAAGAGAAACCCATTCCCAACATTCAATGCCGCGTTGTTGAGCAAGGCTCCAACGTGCCCGTTCCCTTCGCACAGGTTCAATGGTATGAACTTGAAGGCTTCGGAAGTACCATTAACTATGTTCCTTCGCTTATATCCATTGCGAATGAATACGGTGAATTCGAAATGCCAAAAGATGCAACAGTAGATGTTGCAAAAGCATTTGCTCATTCATCTGACCAGTATTCTGAATTCGGATTCACCGATGTTTCCTTCAATCCAGGAAATACTTCATTGTTGATTCCAATTTCTTGCAAAGCCTCGCTTAAACTCCAACTCATCGACGATACGAATACACAGCAAAACATTGTGGGCGCTTCTTTCAAAGTGAATAACGGTTTTCGAGGGATACCGCAAGAAGCAGATTTGGCAGGCCATGGAGCAGAATGCTTCTTTGAAGTAAACGCGCATTTCCCCATTGAACTTGAAATAAAAAAGCACTACGCTTCGGGTAACTATTCATCAGAGTGGATCACACTCGACCCTCTACAAGCCAATGAAATTAACACTTACACCTTATACTATTAAACCCATGAAAAAAATCTCTACACTCTTCCTTAGTCTTTGCTCGCTCCTGAGTTTCGCGCAAAGCACCTACAAACCGGTGGTTAAATCCACTGCTTTCAGTCAACCACTATCTAAAAACAATTCACTTGTTTTTTCAAAAAGCCAAGCCGCGACAGATGCGTTTTTATTTCTATGTGGAAAAGATTCCAGTCATCTCTTTTTTCCAGAATATAAAAACCACATTCAAAATCTTCCCAATGCAAACAATGCTACACATCTTGAAATTTGGGACGTCGCGTACATTCGAGAATCGAGCAGCACTGCAGATACAAGTCAATTCATTCTCAGCGCATCACAACTTCTTACTCCAGGTATGCACGAATTTCATGTCAACAATGAAATTCACTCCAACTATTATTCAGGCATCTCTATACAAGCAATTAGTTTCGATGAAGGATTGACATGGAACACGCCAGTGAACAACTCCATTTCAACCCTCATTCCTTCCAACACAAATTGGTTTTCTGTTGCCGTGAAATATTCGGTGAACGGTTCAACAAAAAAAACGGGGATCAAATTTCAGGTGGAAAAGAAAAGTTTGATTATTCCAGACACAGCTCCTTGGCAGACGAACAATTCTTTTCAACTCGATACGCTTCTCGGAAACAATTTGGTGAAAGGCAATACCTATGCACTAATGAGCGCAGACGGCGTCTTCGACAAACCTTTCGTTTTTGTTGAAGGAATAGATTTTGGAACGGATCATAACGACACAAGAAACGGAACCTTTGGATGGGACGCATTCTCATCTGGCGCATCCACCGGACAATACGCCATGTTGGAATTGATGCCGTATTGGATAGACACTCTTCAACAGCACGGTTACGATTTGGTACTGGTAGATTTCTACGATGGGGCCCGAGATGTTCGAGAAAATGCAGCGTTGGTTGAAAAGGTTATAAACCTTTGCAATGAATACAAGTCAAGCAATGAAAGTATTGTCGTTGCAGGCGCAAGTATGGGTGGACTCATTTCGCGTTATGCGTTGCGCAACATGGAAATGCAAAACAAACAACATTGCACGCGCTTATACATAAGTCTCGATACGCCGCATTTAGGCGCTTATATTCCGCTTAGCCTGCAGTCTACTCTGCACTTCATGGCGCCATTCAGTTCGGCGGCGCACAGCTTCGTTTACGATAAACTTCTTCGACCCGCCGCACAACAGTTACTTTTCTACCAATGGGGTATTCCGAATCCACTTCAACCTGCGAATTTCCTAAATTTTCAAGCCGAACTCAATGCAATGGGACTGCCTAAAAACTGCAGAAACATTGCTATTGCGAACGGAAATAAAAACGGAATTGGTCTTTCATCCAATATCACCGAACCGCTGCTAACCGAATCGTGTAACGCTTCAAATCTCATTGGTGGAGATGAATTTAGATTGAAGTTTTTTCCTTTGCCAGGCTCAAACGACTACGTTGAAAATACCAGCACACAACGTGTGGTTGCTGATCTGAAAATTACCGAAGTCGACACCGAATTTTTAAGCGTCTCCATTTCGCAATATGCTACAAGACCTATGGTTTCAGTGAATGCACTTCCATTCGACTATTCGTGCGGAGGATATTCCTCTTCCATTAAAGAGTTCGTAGATGCTATAAATGAAACCGCGGCTTTCACTTCTGCGTGCGGAACAATCAATAGCGATCAATTTGAATTGTATCACAACTTCGTTCCAACATCAAGCGCCCTACATTGCAACGCCAATGTGCCTTTCACAGCGATTAACGAAAATGAAATTCCTTTCGACAACTGGTACGCACCAGAGGGAAACAATCAACCGCACTCAGGAATAAACTACGGAAATCTCGCCTTCCTCGCAGAAGAAGTATTCGCAGATGAGCTACCGAATGGTCATTCGGTTTTCAAAATCAATATTGAAAACGGAACAAGCTTCAACTTTGGAAAAACCGGATTACTAGTTCTTCCTTCAACAATTATTGAAAACAATGCAACGGTAAGCATTGGAGCTCTCGGAGAAAGTAATTCTTCTTTGAACAGCATTGTATTTCCTGGCGATGAAATAAATATTGAAACAGGAATTGATTGCGGACAAGGAAGCGTTGACATTCGCGAAGGAGGAACCCTTCACATCGGCGATGAAACCGGCAGCGTGAATGCAACCTTGCGCCTTCAAGAGACAACCATTATTAATCTTGAAAACAACGGAACTCTTTTCATCCATCCGAATGGAAAACTGATTCTCGAAAACAATTCAACCTTGAACATGCTTGGAGGTTCACTTCAAGCGGAAGGAAAAATAACGCTACTTCCCGGAAGTAAAATCGTTTATGCATCCGGCGAATTTATTTTAAATAACACCGACGCTTCGCTTGAATTTCGGGGCGGTCAACTTCACCTGAATGCGCAATCAAATTTTCAAGTGAATGCTATTCAAGGCGGCCTAGATATCTATTCTTCTTGGAATGAAACCGATGTCGTATTCGCTTCAGGAAGCCGAATGAATGTTGAAGGAACAAACTCCGAAAACACAATCCTCCGCATTCACGAAGGAGCCATGTTCAACGAATCTGGAAATGCAAATTACATCCGATTTGAAAATGGAAAAGTTGAACTCCTTGAAAACGCAACCCTTCTTTCCTATCAGCGAACCTTGTTCAACAATTCAGACATAGCCGGCTCTCTCAACGCTCGCTGTCAAATAGATTACAATAGCCTTTCCTTTTTAAACGGTTCAATTGACAATTGTAATATCGAAAACAACTATGGAAAAGTTTCAGCAGTAAATACGTTGTTCGAAAACCTAAGTGCAATTACTATTCGATATGGAAATTACAGTTTCGAAAACTGTCAATTTCAGAGATCAAATCTATTTTCTGAACACCTGAAATCGTTGAGTAAAATCAGCAATTCCATTTTCACAAACAACGAAATTGCCCTTTCCGATTATAGTTTGGTTGAAATTGGATTGACTAATTGTTCTTTCATCAGCAACACAAAAGCTGCACAAAAAAAGGGTGGCGTCTTCACCATTCGCTGCTCTGAATTTTCACAAAATGGAACTGCCCTAGAAATTGGAAAAGGATGTGTGTTAAACCTTTCTTCAAGCAGCGCAGGTGGATACAATCGTTTCACTTCGAACAATGAACACATTCATTTTTATCACAGTTCCACACCCTTATTAAACAAGGGTTTCAACTCATTCAGCGAAGCGCATGACTGCAATTTGTGTGGAAACATTGCAACCATATCTTCCATCAATTGCGTTCCTGTTTCAATAGCCAGTGCAGGCAATGAATGGCTTCCTATTGCATCTGGAAGTTCCGGCATGGCCCTCTATTCATCGAGCACCTGCGCAAACGGCATACAAAGCACCATTACACTTAGTCCTTCGGTTTCTGTTTCAACAACATGTCCTTCAGCTATTGGTACGCTTAGTCCAACGAAATCTTTGGCGCAGCCGAGCTTTCAACAAAAATCACTTTCAGAATTGCCAATTATTTCAACCACTGAATACGGACAGTTGCCGCTTGACTCTGCTTTGTCTTTGGCAGCTACCTTGGCCTATGCAACAGATTCTCTATTCGAAGGAAAGCGCTCAATCAAACTCTTCCACGAAATTCTTACTTCACCATTGGATCGCAACAACAGCGAAATTCGCTCTCTTTCAAATTGGGGAATAGGTATGATGAAAAAAATGATTGAAGAGTTAATTCATCGCGGAGAAATTATTCCAGAAAACAACTCAGATTCCTTTGAAACTTCGGTTAACCGATATGTGAATTCACTGAATGCATGCTCCGATAGTTTGGTAACAGATTCTTCTTTTCACTCACAATTTTGGATTGAACTTTCGAAAGCGCAGCTCTTCCGCTCATTAGGAAATTCGAGTATGTGTTTCAACATTCTCAATCAATTAAACTCCTGCAACGTTGAAGGAGAAGAGTTGGAAGAACTTCTTTATTGGAAAGCGCTCACAGCGGGGGAATTGAGCAATACATCAGCTACCACTTCCAACATGAACGATTCATCGTTTACGAATTTAAGTAATTCAAATTTTCCATTCGGAATTGAAATTCTCGGTCCGCAAGAAGTGCTTTTTTTCTCTTGTTTTTCAGACAACAAAAGTCTGAATTCCATTTCAGGAAATATAATTCCTACCATCAATTCCGGAGACTTCAAACTTCAATTCACCAAGAAAAATAATTCAGTGAATTGGAGAATTTTCAGCGCTGTCGGAAAAATTATTCAAGAAGGAAATACAAAAGAATGCTCTGAAATTTTATTCAACGTTGAGCTTTCAAACGGATGTTACTTTTTACAATACTCCGCAGACAACGGAAGTATTCGGACTGAAAAATTCGTGATTAAAAATTAAGAT